>JAEWJV010000468.1 GCA_023386395.1 Bacteroidota bacterium | reverse complement strand
GTTACAATGCTTAGCAGCATGAAACCTGCTTGCAGGTAATTTATCAACGGTACATCAATATTTATTTAGTGCAACATTATCTTGCCAATAATATTTTGCAGTTCAGTATTTTTTCCTGCATGATAATATGACCAGCGTTGATAGTATATTGGCGAATGAAATAAAAGCAGCAGGCTGACGGTTTATTTCAATTAAAGCTGCGCCGCAGCATAAATTGAATATTAATATTTATGTGTTGTATGCCTGATGAACTGTAACAAAACCTAAGAGATTTTTATGTTCAAAATCAAGACTGCCATTACATTTTTTTTGGTGTTGTTGCTTATAAACAACAGCCGCCTTTCCGGTCAAAATAATGATCAAAAACTCTGGTACGATCATCCGGCTAATGCCGGCGTAAAAGATACTTCGTCAGGATGGATCAATGACCCTGAATGGCTGAAAGCTTTGCCCGTTGGTAACGGTTTTATAGGTGCAATGGTTTTTGGCGATGTAAATAAAGAACGGCTGCAACTGAATGAAAAATCTTTGTGGAGCGGAAGCAATGATGACAATAATAATCCTGAGGCTTCAAAATATTTGGGCCAGATAAGGCAACTATTGTTTGAAGGAAAATATAAAGAAGCAACAGAACTTACCAATAAAACGCAGGTGTGCAAAGGTGTTGGTTCAGGAAGCGGCAATGGCGCTGATGTGCCTTATGGCTGTTATCAAACATTGGGTGATTTGTGGCTCGATTTCAATACAAAATCTGCTTACAGCAATTATTATCGTGCATTAGATTTAATGAATGGCATTGCACTTACAAAATACCGGCAAAATAATATTGAATTTACAAGAGAAGTGTTTGCCAGCAATCCTGATAAAGCCCTTATTATTCGTTTAACAACTGATAAACCCAATGCAATTTCATTTACACTATCCGTTGACCGTCCTGAAAAATTTACAACCATTGGAGAAAGCAACAGGCTTATTATGAATGGCACACTTACTAATGGCAAAGGCGGCGATGGCATGAAATATAAATTGTATGCAGTACCTGTTGTAAATGGGGGGAGTATAACGCAGGATGGTAATAAACTCATTGTTTCAAAAGCGAATGCTGTTACCATTATTGTTACTGCTGCTACTAACTACAGGCTTCATTATCCCGATTATGTAAATAATAATTTTGAAGCTGAATTAAACGCAATAACCAATAAAACTGTTTCAACACCATACAATACTTTAAAAGAAAGGCATATAAAAGACTTTTCATCTTTTATGAAAAGATCTTCATTGCAATTAACAGCACCTTCAACTGAAAATTTACCCACCGATAAACTCCTTGAAAAAAATCTTCAGACACATAATGAATCAAGCCTTTATTCATTGTATTACCAGTTTGGCCGGTATGTGTTATTGTCATCATCAAGGGAAGGCAGTTTGCCGGCTAACCTGCAGGGTATTTGGGCCAATAAAATTCAAACACCCTGGAACGGGGATTATCATACAGATATTAATGTGCAGATGAATTACTGGCCTTCAGAAGTTACCAATCTTTCTGAATGCGATATGCAGCTGATTGATTTGATTGAATCGCTGATAACGCCTGGTACCAAAACAGCATCGGTGCAATATAAGATGCATGGATGGTGCATTCATCCCATAACAAATGTATGGGGTTACACAGCGCCCGGTGAAGACCCGTCCTGGGGTTTGCATGTTGGCGCTGCCGCCTGGATGTGCCAGCATTTATGGGAACATTATGCGTTTACATCCGACACTGCTTATTTGCGCAGGGTATATCCAATTTTACAAAAAGCCTGTTTGTTTTATTTTGACTGGCTTGTAAAAGATCCTTCAAGCGGCAAACTTGTTTCTGGACCGGCATCATCACCGGAAAATAGTTTTGTAGCGCCCGACGGAAGCGTTGCCAGTATAAGTATGGGACCTTCTCACGACCAGGAAGTAATCCGCGACTTATTCAACAATACTTTACAGGCTGCGCAGGTATTGAATATAAAAAGCAGTAATGATTTTATTCATCAGTTACAACAAACCAATAGTGAACTTGCTGCACCCGGAATTGGAAAAGATGGAAGGTTAATGGAATGGGCGCAGGAATTTAAGGAAGTTGAACTGCATCATCGCCATACCTCGCACTTGTTTGCTTTATATCCCGGCGATGAAATTACATTAGATAAAACACCGGCATTGGCTGAAGCTGCAAAGAAGTCGCTTGAGGCAAGGGGCGATGATGGCACAGGCTGGTCTTTGGCGTGGAAGATAAATTTCTGGGCACGTTTACACGATGGCGATCATGCTTTAAAATTATTAAACCGGTTATTAAAGCCTATTCATGTGGCTGGTGTTGCCATGAATAACGCCGGTGGTACATACAATAATTTATTTTGTGCACATCCGCCATTTCAGTTAGATGGCAATTTTGGCGCTGCGGCAGGTATTGCAGAAATGTTGCTGCAAAGCCATGAAGATTTTATAGAACTGCTGCCGGCATTGCCTGCTGCCTGGAATGATGGCTCAATTAACGGACTTTGCGCAAGAGGCGGTTTTGTAATTGATATGCAGTGGAAAAACGGCAAGCTTGCACAGGCAACGTTATTTTCAAAAAAAGGTGGTTCTTGTACCATTAAATACGGAACAAAAAAAGCAACACTCAAAACAAAAGCAGGTGCACAGTATAACTTAATTAATCTTATTTAATAAAGAGGTATATATGAAGCGGCCTTGCATAATTTGCAGGCCGCTTTACTGTTTTAAACGTATATTATGCCTCACAGCTTTTACAGCTCACCAGGCTTGTTACCATTTCTTTGGATACGCTTTGGCTGCGCTGGTAATAAAGTGTTTTAACTCCAAGTTTCCAGGATTCTATCAATAACCTGTTTACATCTTTTACAGGCAGGTCTGCAGGTATATTTAAGTTGAGGCTTTGCGACTGGTCAATATATTGCTGGCGAATGGATGCCTGCTGGATTATTTCGAGCTGGCTTATTTCTTTAAAGGTTTTAAAAACCTCTTTTTCTTCAGCCGACAATTCTTTAATATGTTGAACACTGCCATGATTCAGCATAATGCTGCGCCAGGTATCTTCATTGTCAATACCTTTCTTTATAAGTACCTCTTTCAGGTATTTATTCTTGCGGATAAAGTTTCCTTTTGACAAACCGGCTTTATAGTAATTGCTGCTATACGGCTCAATACCTGGTGAGGTTTGGCCCAGTATGGCTGAAGAAGAAGTGGTGGGGGCTATTGCAAGCAGGGTTGTATTTCTTAAGCCATAACCTTTTAGCATTTCAGGTTCTCCATATATCCATGCCAGATCTTTGCTGGCTTTTACCGCTTTGGTTTGGATGTCTTTAAATATTATAGAAGTTAATTGCTTAGCCCTTAATCCTTCAAAAGGGATCATATTTTTTTGCAAATAAGAATGCCAGCCCAAAACACCCAATCCCAGGGCCCGGTGCCTTTTGGCAAACAGGTTGGCAGATTTAAGATAATGATTGCCTTCTGTTTTGGTAATGAATTCCTGCAGCACAGCATCCAGGAAAAATATAGCCAGCTTAACAGCATTCGTATCTTTCCATTCATCATACAGTTCAAGGTTCATGGAAGAAAGGCAACAAATAAAAGATTCGTCTTCTGTTGAAGGAAGCATAATCTCAGAGCAAAGATTGCTGGCATGAATGGTTAAGTCGGCATCTTTATACACCTGTGGTTTATTC
>JAEWJV010000461.1 GCA_023386395.1 Bacteroidota bacterium | reverse complement strand
GGCAATACCAATATTGTTTGCCTCACCGGCAGAAAAGTTGGCGTTACACAAATTGAAATACATTACAGTGCGCCGGGCGTAAAGGGCCGTGAAGGAAAAATTTACGGCACCAGCATAGTGCCTTTTGGTTACGAGGTACTGGGCTATGGTTCAAATGTGGCTTCGCCCTGGCGGGCGGGTGCCGATGAATGCACCACCATGTCGTTTTCAACAGATGTAAACATTAACGGCAAAACATTGCCGGCAGGCAAATATGCTTTTTTTATTGCAGTGCAGGCCGGCAGCAGCGAACTCATCTTCAATAAAAACACGAAAGAATGGGGTAGTTTCTTTTATCGTAAGGAACTGGATGTTCTGCATGTGCCAACTGTACAGCAAAAAAATTTACCGGAGTTGCAGGAAAGGCTTGTATATGATTTCAGTAACCAAACCGATAGTTCAATTGACATTAACCTTAAGTGGGAAAGATGGAGTTTTCCTATTCATGTATCGGTTGATCGTAAACGCACCGTGCTGGAAAATATTCGTGGACAGATGAGCGGCGCCATTGGTTTTGATCCGGCCAGCCTTGAAGCGGCTGCGCAATGGTGCGTTGCAAATGATACTAATTACAATGAAGCCCTTAACTGGATTAATTCAGCAACAGATCCCAATCTTGGCGGAAGAAATTCATTCAACAGCCTTTCTACAAAAGCATCCATTTTAAAAAAGCTGGATAAAGAAGATGAAGCTATTGCCATTATGAAAACAGCGGTAGCCAATGCAACGCCGCTGGAATTGCACTTTTACGGAAGGCAATTAATGAATGCGCACAAACTGAAAGAAGCACTCGATATCTTTCAACAAAACTATACAAAGCAAAAAGGTGCATGGCCTACCAATATTGGCATGATGCGTATTTATTCCGCTATGGGCGATTATAAAAAAGCACTGGAACATGCAAAGGCAGCCTTAACACAGGCGCCGGATGAAGCCGACAGGAAATTTTTGGAAACAGCTATACAAACATTGCAGGAAGGAAAGCCCCTTTGATTTTGCTGTCACCCTGTTAAACCGGTATGATAAATTTATTTCTGTAATTATGCTTACTTTGTTTTACGACAAATCCAATTTAGCTTATGAAAAAACTCATTTGCATTTTCTTTGTGTGTGCAATGGCTGCAGGAGCCTTTGCGCAGCAACCATTGGATACACTCAGCTATCTTCAAAACAATCCAAATATTTATGCTTTAATTATAAAACAAAATAATACAGTTTTATACAGCCGGTATTTTAATCATTACACCCGTGACAGTTTATTTAACGATCAGTCATTAACCAAAAATGTAATGGCTATTTTAACAGGAATTGCCATTGAGAAAGGTTTTATTCCTTCGGTTAACCAAAAGATTGTTGACTATTTTCCTGAACTTAAGAATGATACTGATAGCCGCAAACAAAACGTTACCATTTCCGATATAATGAACCAGGCTTCGGGGCTATATCATGAAAACCTCGAACGTCTTGACCTGTTTTTAAAATTGCCCAATCCTTCGGCTTATACATTACAGCAACCAATGACGGCAGGCCCGGGTGCAGAATGGCATTATAATAATGCTGCCACGCATTTGCTGTCGCTTATACTTACCAAGGCCACAAATACGGATACTTATTCATTCGCCCAAAAAATGCTGTTTGAACCACTCGGCATAGCCCATACCGGCTGGATGAAGATGCCTGATGGCTATTACGATGGCAGCGGTTTATTAAGCATGCGCCTTAATACAGAAGACCTGTTAAAAATAGGCGAACTGCTGTTAAACAAAGGCATGTATAAGGGCAAACAAATTATTCCCGAAAACTGGGTGCAGCAGTTATTAGCCCCACATAAAACCTATAAAAGTTACTGGGGTTTTCCTCAATCAGATTATGCTTTAACTTTTTATCATTTCACATACAATAATACAAATGTTATGTATGGCATGGGCTGGGGCGGGCAGTTTATAGTAATCATCCCTTCGCTGAATGCAGTTATAGCCATCAACGAAAACATTGCCGATGCCAATGCTATAAACCAGTCCATCGCATTCCAGCAACAAATATTTCCTGTTATATTCAGCATGCTGAAAAAATAACAGCGCCTGTGTGAAGGCGGTGCTCACTGCACAATTCTCTATCTTCATGCGCAAATATCTGCACCGGCATGGAGTACAATTTTGATGAGATTATTTCGCGCAGCAATACCAGTTCTGTAAAATGGGATTTAGCAACTGTTGAAAATGTTTTACCCATGTGGGTGGCCGACATGGATTTTAAAACAGCGCCACCTGTTATTGAAGCGCTGAACAAACGTGTACAGCATGGCATATTCGGATACACCATAACACCTTCTGCATTTTATGAAGCCATATTGCAGTGGTGGCAAACACACCATCATTTTCAATTGCAAAAAGATTGGATAATACCCGTACCCGGCATTATACCGGCGCTATCCGTTATCATACGTGCCTTTGCAAAGCGCGGCGATAAAATAATTGTGCAATCGCCGGTATACAACCATTTCTTTATTTCTATACAAAACTGCGGATGCGAAGCGCTTTGCAATAATCTTATTTATGAAAGTGGCGAATACAAAATTGATTTTAATGACCTTGAACAAAAAGCCGCCGATCCATCTGCCAAACTCATGCTGCTATGCAACCCACACAATCCTGTGGGAAGGGTGTGGAGTAAAGATGATCTTATAAAAATTCATGTAATATGCAAAAGGCATAATATGCTGGTGATATCAGATGAGATACATTCTGATCTTGTGTATGATGGCTTCACACATACGCCGTTTGCTTCCATTAATGAAGAAGCATTAATGCATTCCATCACCTGCGCATCACCCAGCAAAAGCTTTAACCTTGCCGGCATACAGGTGGCATATATGATAAGTGACAATGAAGATATCCGCAAACAACTGGAAGCGGTATTAAACGAGCAGGATACGACCTTCCTGAATGTTTTTGCATCAGAAGCTTTAATTGCGGCCTATAATTATGGTGAAGACTGGCTGCGGCAATTGAAGCAATATTTATACACGAACTATGAATACCTGGTTGCTTTCATCAAAAAAGAATTGCCGCAACTAAAAGTGTTGCCTCTGCAGGCTACTTATCTTGTATGGATTGATTGCAAAGCATTGGCCTTACCTGCTGACACCATTGCCGAAACGCTGTTAAACAAATACCGGTTATGGATCAACTCCGGCACCATGTACGGCGCCAACGGTGAAGGTTTTATCCGGTTGAACATAGCCACACCAAGAGCTTTGCTGGAAAAGGGTTTAAATAAATTGAAGGAGTTTGCGGGGAGTTTGTAAAGAAATTGTAACAACAAAGCCCATCATCAAATAACCAAACCCCATTTGTCTCCACAATCATCTTTCTGAAAAACCGGCTGTCATTGTTTAACAATTCACGGAATGATTGAACGGTGTTCTTCATCCATCAAGCCATCTGCCCAAAAGCCATTGGTGGATATTTTTATGTATTGCACATTTCCTGATGATGGCTGCATTCTCCTACGTATAATATAAAGCCAGTCCGCTTCCAGGCTTCTGATCGTCATCTTCATAAAATAAATATTGCCATTAACCTAAACTCAGTTTATGTTAGCTTAAACCATATTATTGTATTCAGGCGCACCGGGTTTGCCAAATACTTCCCTGAACCTTGCCAGGTATTTTCCTATTACATCAAACTCAATATTTACAATCATTCCTTTCTTAACATGCTGCATGTTTGTATGCGTGTAAGTATAGGGTATTACCGCCACTTTAAAGCTGTTGAATTTTATGTCGAAGACGGTAAGGCTTATCCCGTTTAAACACACAGAACCCTTCTCAATTATAAGATGGGTGAATTCAGCAGGCACCTGGAAACGATATTCCCAACTGCCATCCTTTTGTTCAACTTCAATGCAGGAAGCTGTTGCATCCACATGCCCCTGTACCAGGTGGCCATCAATCCTGCTGTTCATCTGCATACATCTTTCAATGTTTATCTGCGTATTTTTTTGCCAGGACAAAAGATTGGTTTTAGACAGTGTTTCTTCAATGGCGGTTACACGATGCCTGTTGTTTTCAACGGCTTCCACTGTAAGGCAAACACCATCATGGCTAACGCTTTGATCAACCTTAAGCTCGTTTGAAACCGGTGATGCAATCCAGAACCTTAAATTAGTACCGTTCTTTTCAATTGCTTCAATGGTACCGGTTGTTTCAATAATTCCTGTAAACATATTTGCAAATTTCAGGTTTATTGCGGCTTTTTGGGCATTACTGCTTTTGGCCGCCCTGTGTCTGCCGGTGGTTTATTG
>JAEWJV010000624.1 GCA_023386395.1 Bacteroidota bacterium | reverse complement strand
GTGCAGCATTGGGCGCAGGTGTAAGGATTGAAGACAATGTATTGGTCACTCAAAAAGGTTTTGAAATATTATCAGCATACGAATAAGCTTATGAATAACCTGATTGATTTAAAAAATAAAATGGTGTTGGTTACCGGCGGCAGCCAGGGTATCGGTGCTGGTATTTGCAGTATCATGGCTGCTTGCGGTGCCAATGTAATAATTAATTATCTCAGCCACAGGGCCAGCGCTGAAGCATTGGCCGTTTCACTCCAAAATGAATATCAAATAAAAGCTTTGGCTTACCGGGCCGACGTGTCAAATGAAGAATCAGTAGAGAACATGTTTGCATTCATTGATAAAAATTTTGGGAAGATAGACGTGCTGGTCAATAATGCCGGTTGTGAAACTGTTGATCATGCACTTGACCTTGATTTAAAATTGTGGGATAAAATCTTTGATGTAAACCTTAAAGGCGCTTTCCATTGTGCACAGTTAGCAGGACGCAGGATGAATAAAAATAAAAGTGGTGTAATCATAAACATATCGTCCATTCATGATAAAGTGCCAAGAAAAGGACTCATCCATTATTGCGCAGCAAAAGCAGCTATGAACATGATGACAAAATGTTTGGCGCTTGAATTAGCGGAGTATAACATAAGGGTGATCACAGTAGCGCCAGGTGCTATAGAGACAGATATGAACCGGGAAGAAATAAATAAGTTCGGCCGGGAAAAATTCAATAACTGGATTCCGGCGGGCAAGGTGGGGCAGACTGACGATGTAGCCTGGACCTGCGCTTTTCTTGCAAGTGATAAAGCTGCTTACATAACTGCTACTGAAATATACATTGATGGTGGTTATAAAGAAAGTACTATTCCATATGATCCCCGTACAAAAAAAGCAATTGAATGAATACTCCATTAATTGAAACATATTTCCATCATGGCAGTGGGTACAATCCTTTTTTTATAAAAGAGCATTGGCAGGTTGCACAGTTGAATTTTATGGACGAACAAGGTCTATATGCCATTCAGAAGATGGATATGCATGTGCAAACAGATGAGGTGTTTATACTGACAAAAGGTACTGCGGTTTTAATTGCAGGGGAACTACTTCAAAACAAGTTTGCGTTTCAATTGATAAAGATGAAAGCCGGCACTACTTATAATATTAGAGCCAACCTATGGCACAATATCGCCATGGATACTGATGCCCAAGTAATTATTGTTGAAAAGAGTAATACGCATCTTGGCGATTTTATTTTTCGCAGTCTTTCTATAGAAGAGCAAGAAAATTTAAATAATGCTATTTCATTGTTGTTACAAAACAATGATATCAAAATCACTTAAATATCTGATTATGTTAACTGAAAAAACCAGGGAATGGAATACTGACGCAGAACTCATCGAGGTTTTTAAAAAAGAATTGTATACACCGGTGGTGGGAGATATTCTGGATGAGTTAGGTTATTACCACCAGTTTTTACCAGCGCCTGTGCAACCCATAAGATTAACAGATAAATTAATTGGCAGGGCAATGCCGGTGCTCATGATAGATGTGTATGGACCGCAAAAGAAACCATTTGGTAAATTAACGGAGGCCCTTGATCAACTGCAACCAGGAGAGATATATATTGCCAGCGGTGGTGCTATGCGATGTGCCTATTGGGGTGAAATACTAACTGCTACAGCAAAAAAAAGAGGTGCTGTTGGAGCAATAGTGAATGGTTATTACAGGGATACATTGATGGTGATGGAGCAGGACTGGCCAGTGTTTAGCCGTGGACGCTTTGGACAGGATTCAGCTGTGCGTACGCAGGTTGCGGATTATCGCTGCGACATTGAAATAGATGGAGTTTGGATTAAACCCGGAGACTTAATCTTTGGAGATTTGGATGGAGTGTTAGTTATTCCTAAAGTGGTGGAAGAACAAGTAATAGTGAAGGCATTAAAAAAAGCAAGAAGCGAAAAATTAGTGAGGAAAGAAATTGACAATGGAATGTCAAGCACGGAAGCGTTTTTAAAATATGGCGTCTTATAAATATTAATTGATAATGAAACTGGGCTTAGGATTATATAATCATATGCTTGATAAAAATCATTTTGATTTTGCAAGACAGTGCGGTTGTACTCATTTGGTGGTACACCTTGTTGATTATTTTTATAAAGGATCACAGGGCAATAATAATAATCAGCCAATAGGCGATGGCAGCGGATGGGGTATTGCAGGCAAATCAAAAAGTTGTTGGGAAGTAGACGAGCTGCTTCGTCTGAAAAAAGAAATTAACAATGCTGGTTTACAATGGGAAGCAATTGAAAATTTTGATCCCGCCTGCTGGCATGATATATTGCTTGATGGGCCACAAAAAAAGCAACAGCTTCAGGAGGTTAAAAGACTGATTAGAAATGTGGGAAAAGCCGGCATACCGGTAATTGGCTATAACTTTAGTTTAGCGGGTGTTTGTAGCAGAATCACAGGAAATTTTGCAAGGGGCAATGCTGTTTCTGTTGGTATGGATGGTGTAGATCAACGTCCCATTCCTAATGGAATGGTATGGAATATGGTTTACAACCAGGATGCACCAGCAGGTGTCATTGAAAATATATCACACGAAGAGCTTTGGCAGCGGCTTGCATATTTTTTAAATGAGATATTGCCCGTAGCAGAGGAAGCAGGCGTTACCATGGCTGCACATCCTGATGATCCACCTATGCCAATCGTTCGAAATACACCCAGGCTGGTCTATCAGCCAGACATGTACCAGCGATTACTGGAAATAAAACCCAGCAAAAGCAATGCATTAGAATTTTGTCTTGGCTCCATTGCAGAAATGACCGAAGGAGACATATATGCAGCAACTGAAAAATTTGCTGATAAAATATCATACATCCATTTTAGAAATGTAAAAGGCAAAGTACCTTTTTACAAAGAGGTCTTTGTAGATGAAGGTGATATTGATATGGTAAAAATTATCAGGATTTTGAAACATAAAAATTTCGAAGGCGTGCTAATTCCAGATCATACACCTCAAATGACTTGTGAAGGAGCCTGGTATGCAGGGATGGCATTTGCATTGGGATACATGAAAGCCACGATGCAGTTAACTTAAGTATTCGTTTAAATGATAGCAAGCAATAGTTAGTTTTAAAGGGGGAGCAATTTCTATTGTTCTCATTTTTATTAATATGCATTTTACCTTGCTAACAATATGTACAAAAAAAACGGTTTAAATTACCTTATTGATTTTTGTATTAAAATAATCAGAGAACCTTAATGTTGATTTAGTGAAGTCAGATATTCTTTTCGATATTGACTTGGCGTTTTGCCTGTTATCTCTTTGAAAAACTTATTGAAGTTGGTGAAATTTTGATAGCCACTTTCATAACACACGCCTGAAATCGACATGTCTTCATTTTCTAAAAGCTTGCACGCATGTCCTATTCTTATTTCATTTAAAAATTTTGTGAATGGCATCTGCACCCTCATTTTAAAAAAATTACAAAATGCAGGCGGGGTCATATTTGCAATTGAAGATATCGTGGTTAAAGAAATAGGTTCTTTAAAATTATTGATGATGTACTTATAAATTTGATTCATTCTCTCTGTATCTTTTTTATTAAAAGAATGACTGTAACTCACGCTGGCTAAAGATTTATATTCTTTTGAATGTAACAACAGGTCAACTATTTTAAGAAATTCAATTACCATTTGTAGCCCGCTTAGTTTAGCCAGCCGCTCCAGATGACTTACTACTTTGTTTTTGGTTTCACCGTAAAACAACAGCCCCCTGTTTGCTCTGTCAAAAAGGTTTTGTCTCTTAGAGAAGAGTGTTTTGTCATTTGAAAGTTTATCTAAAAAATTAATAGGGAAGTAGGTTACAATTGCCTGGGCACAGGTGGCTGATGGATCTTGTAAAACTTCGGGATCATTGTACCAAACATGTGGAAGATTGGGGCTCATCAAAACTAAATCACCATCAGAGAAATTATTTATGTGATCTCCCACAATTCTTTTTCCAAAACTCTTTTTTACATAATTAAGTTCACAATAATCGTGAAAATGAAATGGTGTAGTAAAATGATTGGTAACAATTTTTTTAACAACAATAGATGAAGATTGCTGACTCGGTAATTCTATTAATCTGGCTTTCATAAAGCATGCAGGTCGTTGTTATGTGAGGCATAAATTTAAGTGATATTTTATGCTTAGTGATCTTTTATAGGAAAATAAATTAAAATAGTTTAAGTATCTATTAATTTGATTGTAGGTAATCGCTCCCTGCCGAAGTTATCTTTGATTCGATTTTTTAATAAGACTTAGAAGCGATTGATCATGCTAACACGATTGCCTGAAAAGTTTCATCAATAGCTTTTTATTTCTCAATTTTTTAGGAATAAGTTCTTGCGTTAGAATTAAAATCTTCAGGAAGAATAACTAATTCACCTGTTAATGTTTTTCAAGCGTTGAAATTAGCTATGAATGTTCTGCAGGCTGAATATGGATCATCCAAAGAAATTGAGAGATAAAGTTAAAAGCTTTTCTGAAAGAAACAGGACAGGTTAGGCAGGCCAATAATACATACTTATAACCAAAAATTTTCCAACTTGATTTACAGGACATAGATACTGATAGTAATCCTATTGCCTGTAGTTATTCCCAATCATCTGAATGAAATTTTAATCATTTATTAATATCAAAAACTGTCGTATGAGAAAAGAACTCCATCACAATCTTAAATTGATTTTCTACTTCGTCTTTTGCTATCTCTCTTTAACTAATCCTGTAAAGGCACAGGATAATAATGTAAAGAATATAAGAGGAGTTGTTACCGATAGTTTGAGCAAACCTTTACAGGGAGTAACAG
>JAEWJV010000574.1 GCA_023386395.1 Bacteroidota bacterium | reverse complement strand
ATAAAGATGCTGACTATTTTTTTCATTTAAAAGACTTTAAATACCACATGCTGCATAAACTATTTACCGAAGTGCAGCCTGCATGGTTACAGCAATATGATTATTTCTATTTTTTAGATGATGACATTAAAATTGATACACAGCATATAAATAAAATGTTTGCCTTAAGTGCTGTATTTGATAGCTGGATAAGCCAGGCCAGCCTTTCAAAAAACTCTTATTGCAGTTGGCCAATGTTTAAAACACAGGATGATAGCTTTTGCCGCTTTGTTGGGCAAATTGAAGTAATGGCGCCTTTATTTAAAGCCGATGCCCTGGCAAAATGTTTACCCAGTTTCACAGGCAATAAATCAAGCTGGGGCGTTGATTCCGTTTGGTCAAAAATCCTGGATTATCCGGAAGAGAAGCTTATTGTTTTCGATTGTGTTACTATGGAACATACACAACCTGTTGGTGGTGGTGAACTGTACCAGAAAATAGGAGTTGATCCTAAAGAAGACTGGGAAAATATCACGAAAGCATTCGGTGCTAAAAAGCAAAACTATACGGAATATGGCAGGCTTGCCATCATTAATAAAGAACATTACCTGTTCAATTTTTTAGGCATAAAAGGCAAAGAATTTTTCAGGACACTTCAGCGGCATGTTAATGATTATGATTTACCTTCAAGAGTAAAAAGCTGGTTTAACAAATTGAATAATTCACTGAACGCCAACCGAAACAAAAAGAATTTATGAGCAACCCTTTTATTTTACTGTTATTCATTTTATGTACCAATTATTTTGAGCAACATCCAAGACAGCATCTAAACCAAAATTTGCCTGCAGCAGATTGGACAGTTACCGATTCAAACTGGCGAAAAATAACATTAAAAAAACCTGCCTGCCGCGGTAAAAAAATTTATATAAGAAAAGGAAATGACAATGGTGTTTACCTGGATGGTAATTCGTTCTTCTATAAACCCGGCGACACGCTGGTGCTTAAAGCTTCCAACAATCCTTATTCTTATTTTTCAATAGGTAATTTTCGTGGCACGGAAAATTGCCCGCTTACTATTATTAACGAAGGCGGACAGGTAACCCTGAATAATGGAATGGCATTGGAAAATTGCAATTATATTAATATTACAGGCACAGGTTATTCTAAAGAGCAATATGGATTTAAGATTGAAGACCCTGCATCAAACGGTGTGGGAATAGATATTCATGGAAGATCGTCATTTATAGAAGTGCAGCATTTTTTTATTTATAAAAAAACTTATGGCCTTTGGGTAAAAGAAGAAGGAAACTGCATTGATTCCCTTCAATATCCAAACTGGACGATCAACAATATTTATATTCACAATAATAAAATTATGAAGATGAACCAGGAAGGCATGTACCTTGGTTCTACGGACCCAAACGGTTTAAGGCAAATTGCATGCAACGGAAAAACCATCAATCCAAAGCCATTGCGCCTTGGCAACATAAAAGTGTATAATAATATTATTGACAGCACCAACCGTTCAGGCATACAATTATCCTGTGGCTCGGGCATGCTCAATGAGATATTCAATAACACCGTTACAAATTGCGGTTTTGAATTTAATACATCGCAAGGCAATGGCATTAGCCTTGGCGGTTATACACAAGCCAAAGTGTACAAAAATAATATAGACCATACCTATGCGCTTGGTATACTTTGCCTGGGCAGCGGTAAAATTTTAATAAGAGATAATATTATAAACAACAGCGGCGAACTAAGCGATAAAAAAGTTGGCGGAATGGCCGGTATTATGGTTGATACAAGGCCCACAACACCAGCGGAAAGCACACAGTTTTTTATACTGAATAATAAGATAGGAAAAAATACAGATTATGCTATACGGGTTTACCGTACGGTTGATAGTTATGCGAAAGGAAATATTATCTGCAACAATTCAGGCAATATAAAAGTGGATAAAGCAGTTAACTGGATCAGTAACTGCGCTCCTAAAAAATAATGCGCTTTAAGAGGTTTTAGTAAGAATACCTTCTGAATGGTTTATAATTTTTTTCCGTGGCCAATGCAATCATTGGAAGATCGTCGGGCGAATCGCCGTAAGCATAAATTTTTTTATAGGTTGAAAGCTGGTAATTCTTCTTTATATGATTTACTTTTTCTTTACCAGAGCAATTGCGGCCTTCAATTTTACCGGTAAGTTTTCCATCTTTTACCTGCAGCCTGGTGGCAATGCAGGAAATATTATATTTGGAACACCAGGGTGCAACCCAGTTTTCTGCGGAAGCAGAAATTACAACAACCGGCGTATTATGCTGGAGATGTTTTCTTATTTCAAGCAGCGCGCTTTTATTCAGTATTTCAGGTAACTTTTTCTCAGTAAACTCAGCGCAAAGCGCATTGAACTTCTTCTCGTCGAAATTTTTTAAAAAGTATGCCAGCAAAATTTCTTTGGCGCTGTGATTGGAAATCAATCCTATTTTATAAGCAATAATTATGGGAGATAAAATAAGAATGCCAGCATAATAACTGAATTTTCCTTTAATAAACTTCAATACTTCGGCAAGGGAATCTTTTGAAGTGATAGTTCCGTCAAAGTCAAAGAAAGCTATATCCGTAGTTTGCATTTTTAAATCGTCAGAGATCATAGATTCTTTTTCTTAAATATATTTTCAGGAATTGATTTTATAATCATCATTATCCATTTCCAAAACCATTTTACATAAACAATATTTTGTTTTTTCCTTATGGCTTTTTCCACAGCGGCGGCTACCTGTTCTGTATCAGCCGTAAGC
>JAEWJV010000443.1 GCA_023386395.1 Bacteroidota bacterium | reverse complement strand
TTCAATGCCGCTTACGGCGTGCAAAACAATAAGCACGGCCGTGGATGCATCAATTTTATTGATCTCGCCGTTTTCAATCCCTTGCTCAATAATGGCGGCAAAACGTTTGCGATAAGTGCGGCGCTGGTTTTGATAATTTGAAAGATAAGGGTCTGTGAGATAACGCCATTCCCTGTCGCTTATATAAACTTCCTGGAAGTTTTCAATCATTTGTCTTATGTGAAAACGCAACAGCGTTTCAAGCTTTTCGATAGGCCTGGCATCGGAGAGTTCAATTTTATTCAAATGCTCCCAAAATACATTGGCTACATTAAAACATATATCGTGCAGCAGTTCTGTCTTGGAGCGTATATGATTATATAAACTTGCTGCTTCAACGCCTACCATTTCGGCAAGGTCGCGCATGCTGGCCGCCTTATATCCTTTTGCGTGAAAAAGTGCAGCGGCCGCTTTTAATATCACTTCTTTACGCGATACATCTTTTGCAGTTCTTATTCTTGCCATGCAGCAAATTTATTTTTAATATTTCAAATAATAACCCTGAAAAATAAAAGCATGGCTGTGGTTTAAAATGAATATTTAACCTGCGAACCATGCAATCATAAGATTATAAAGACAAATGGTATTATGCCACTAATCGGCAAGCGGCTTTACCATAATATTTTTAAAATAAACGGTACTTCCGGGATCGTGGCCCTGCAGCGCAAAAGTGCCGTTTGAAAGGAACCTGCCTATGCCGTTTGCCGGTTTTTCAATATTATCAGGCTCGGTATAATCAACCACCGTTTTATCATTAATCTTTATGGTAATATGCTTGCCCTGCACTTTTATATATTCAGTAAACCAAACATCATCGGGCGCAATTACTTCTTTCACATCATCAATGCCGTATAAACTTCCCGTTCTGCGCCAGTCTGTATGTGAGTTGTTGACCTGCACTTCATAGCCCTTTGCCGGCCAGCCGCCCTGCTGGAATTGTGTATGAAAATAAATGCCTGAATTGGAATGGGCTCTTGTCATTACATCTGCCTTAAACTCAAAATTTTTGAAGTTGTGATTGTTTACAGGCCCTTCATAAAATAAATGGGCTGTTTTACCATTAACTTTTATCCTGCCGCTGTCAACGCTGAATGTTGAAGCATTATCACCCACTTTCCAGCCGTTTAAAGATTTGCCATCGAATAAGGAAACCCAGCCATTTTGTGCATGCACATGCAGGTTAAATAAAAACATAATCAGTAAAACGCCTGTGCAATTTTTAAGGAAGTATTTCATGAACTTATAATTTTTCGGCCTTAAAAGTATTTATAAACAGATAAAGCTGTTCAATTTATTTTTGGTAACATATTCAGTTTAATAAAGATGAAAGATCTGTGTTACGATTTATCCAATTGCTCTTTTAGCTGAACATAACTCCATGCGGTAAAAGGCAGAACCAGTAGCAGAAGAAAAACCCATGCACTTTGTATAAAAACAAAAGTTATTAAAGTTATCATCAGCAAATAAACCGGGTAAGTAAAAACCAGGATGCCGGTAAGCACAGAATCGTAATGATCGCTGTTGGCAAACTTTTTCAATACATAACTTTTTACAGGAATATACAGAGGTAAATGAACAAGCAGGCCTGTTACTGCGGGAATGATTAAAATAATTTTTTTGCGTAATGATTGTTGCTGTTGAAGCATAGCAGCCTGTTTAATCTTATCATTTTTATCAATTTCAAAAACCAGTTGCTCCAATTGATTACGCAGTATGTTATTAAACAAAAGATGGCGTGTGCCATCTGGGCTGTTCCAGTCAATAATATCTGCTGTAATTAATTCACCAAAGTTAATAAACACATTTTTGCCGAACCTTCTGAATGAACTGTAATTGATACCTGCAGGCAATACTTTCAGTGGAATATTTTCTTCCCATGCTTTTATGGCAAGTCGTGCCGTTCCCTTTTTCAATGGCCGCAAATGCCATTCATTAATGCATTTTCCTTCGCTGTAAATATGCACCAGGCCGTTTTGCCTGAAAATGTTTAGGCATGCTTCAAAAGTTTTATAATTCGCGGAAAGGTTTTCAACGCCTTCACTGGCGCGGTAAACAGGCAGCATTCGCACTGCTTTAAAGAGGCGGCTTACTTTTTTGTTGATGAATGCATCGCCGCGTGCCAGCGACCATACAGGTTGCTCAAATAATATGTCTAACATGATAGAATCCAGGAAGGAGTTGGGATGATTGCAGGCAATTAATAATGGCCCTTTTTCTTTTAATATCTTTCTGTTGTTAATAATAAGCTTACGGCAAAAAATATGAGCGGCAAGCCTTACCCATATTTTTAAAGCATTGTACAGCATGATGTGTAATAATACAACAAATTATGGCGCTTGTATTTAAGAATTGTATAAGTTGAGTAACCTGCAATGGGTACATAACAGGCCTGCTTTGACGCAATTCATACCCTAAGTTGTCGCTGTTACACCACGCCGGGTCCTGAAGTGAATTTTAGTTTTGCTTTATCAATAAAATTCAAACAAGCATTATGAAAAAGTTATACAAAACCAATAACCTGCTTAAATCAATATTGCTGATTGCAATTGTGTTTACAGCATTTCAGTCAAATGGCCAACAAATCAAACCTTCCGGCAGCGGCTACGCACCCGTTAATGGCATTAAAGTTTACTACGAAATATATGGCGAAGGCCGGCCTATAGTTTTACTGCATGGCGCTTTCATGACTATTAGCGGGAACTGGAGTGAACTAATTCCTGAATTATCAAAAACCCGGAAGGTAATTGCCATTGAATTGCAGGGGCACGGGCATACACAGTACTCAGACAGAATATTATCGCAAGCTGCTTTGGCAAGTGATGTGGAAGGCGTAATGGATTACCTGAAAATTGACAGTGCTGATGTTGCAGGATATAGCATGGGCGGCTCTGTAGCTTATGCTTTTGCTATACAAAGCCCTGAACGGTTAAGAAAATTAGTAATTATTTCTTCTACTTATAAAAGCAGCGGCTGGCTGCCTGAAGTAAACGATGCATTTAAAACATGGAAGCCTGAATTCTTTTTGAATACCCCTATGAAAACCGCATATGATGCAGTGGCGCCTGATACTAC
>JAEWJV010000521.1 GCA_023386395.1 Bacteroidota bacterium | reverse complement strand
TTCCCGCGCAGTAATAATGTACTCTCCTACTTTGGCATCAAGGATTATTGTTTGATCCCATGTTGTTGGTATGCTTCCCCATAATTCCATGTAAGAAGGCTCGATAAAACCCTGTGACGGATTGCCGGCAAAAAACTGCATAGGATTATCATATACAGCCAACATGGCGAGCTGGTGGCAGCGTGTGCCCTGGCTCATTACATAACCATCTATGTTTCTAAAATTCTTTTTGGTCATGTTGGTAAGCATTCCCGGTTCATAATCCATTGAACCGGCCAACATGCGTGTAAAAGGCAACAGCAAATCATGGTCGGGTGAGGGCTTATCGCTCCACATATTATATTCGGAACCAAGAACCGCCTCTCGTGTAACGGCATTAGGATAAGTGCGGTTAAACCCCTTTGGCGGATAAGTGCCATGAAACATAATCATGATTTTATGTGCTGCGCATGCTGCTGCAACCCGCTGATGAAAATCAACTGCAACCTGGTCATCGCGATCAATAAAATCCGTCATAATAAAATCAATGCCCCATTTATTAAACTGGTTAAGTGCACTATCAAGCTGCCTGTTTAATGTAAGCGCCTGCGTCCACATGGCAATTTTCACACCTTGCTTTTTTGCATAAGCTACGAGTGTATCCATATCAATTTCGGGCACCACCTTCAGCAAATCATTATTATCACTCCATCCTGCATCCATCATAATACGGTCGAAGCCAAACCGCTTTGCAAAATCAATATAATATTTGTAAGAAGCCGTATTACGCCCGGCTTTAAATGGAACGTTGTATAAGTTCAGATCGATAATCCACTCATCTGTAATATTGCCCGGCTTTATCCAGGAAACATCTGCAACACGGGATGGTGATGCCAGCCTGTACACTATATCGTTTGAAGGCAAATCCTTATCTTCTTCAGCAATCATTAATACACGCCATGGAAAAGTTCTTGTGCCTTTTGTCCTGGCAATATAATCTGCACGTTTGGCAATTACACTTTGAGAATATAAAGCCCAATTAATTTTTTCTTGCAATGGATAATGTGCAAACACAGCTTTCAAAGAAGCAGTGCCGGTGCCGGTAACAAACATGCCGGGATAATCCTCCAGGTCAGATTCTGTAATGGCAATTTTAGGATTTGATTTTGGCACAATTAATATTGGCGAATACGCGATAGAGTTCACAGGAAATTCAGAAAGCTTTTTGAAAGTATATAAATTTTCAAAAGAAGTCTGAAACATATCTGTGCTATCCTTAAAGGGAATTTCCTGGAAATAACCGGAAGGATTGCCGGGAAAATTAAAATCTGCTACTTCATCTTTTATAATAATGGAATCTTTAAACCTTGTTGTAATTCTGTATGCAATACCATCATCGTACACCCGGAATTGCAGCTTGAAGGGCTGTTTAAATTCTATCGAAAGTTCATTATAAACATCAGGTATAATTTTCCTTTTTTCAGGCACCGGTGAAGTAATAGTATCAGATATTTTTTTTACTGATGATGATTTTATTGAATTGTTCAGTGACAATGCTTTTCCATCCTGCAACATCATATCAATAAATGAAGGCGCAACGATCAGCAGGTTATTATTCGATACGTTGTAAGAAAGTTTTTTATCCATCCAAACCTTTACGCAAATTTTACCGGATGGCGAGCAAACCTGCAATGTATCTTTTGCCGATACATTCTTAGCATTAACTATAGCAAATAAAAAAACAACGAGATAGTTTTTGAATTTCATGTATAATATATTTCTGAAACAGTTTATCTTTTTAAATACAAATTAAATTAATACACGGGATTTGTTCTAACTGCGGCGCCCCTTTAATTTCATCAGTAGGCATAAACCTCGTAAGCGCACGTCTTCGCAGATAAATTAATTTTTCTCATAACGCAACGCTGCCGCAATAACACCGGTGAAGTTAATAAGCCGGGTGTTTAAATAAATCCAACCTTATGAATTTATTGGAGTATATTTACCTGCATCCATATATCGGGCAGTAACATTACATTCTTATTATTTTTAATTACTCTTCGCTGAATTTCTTTCCTGTGGATGTCTTATGATGAATAAGTTGATTCGCTGTAAATAATTACCTGGATAAGGTGCTGATCTTTTATTGCCTTTTCCCGGCCACTTTTAATTATGGAATTATGAAGACAGTTTGTTTAAAGAAAAAAATTCTTTTTGTAAGCACCTTCCCACCAAAAAAATGCGGGATAGCCAGCTTTACGAGTGATCATATTAATGCTGTTAACCAGAAAATCCAGGAGGATATTTCTATTGAAAATTATGCTTTGGATAAGGCCGGCAATGCAGCTTTGTACAAATACCCGGTAACCAATATCTGGGATGCGCATAAACAGGAATCATATATCCAGGCTGCAATGGATATAAATAATGATGAGGCCATCAGGCTTGTATGTATAGAACATGAATTTGGTTTATTTGGAGGTTGCCTTGGAGAATATTTGCTGGGCTTTTTATCAATGCTTGAAAAACCTTTTGTCATTCGTTTTCATACAGTGCTTCCTAATCCATCTGTAAAGAGATTAAACATTGTTAAATGGATTGCGATGCTTGCTGCAAAGGTGATTGTAATGACCAAGCAATCTGTCCGCATCTTAAAAGAAGATTATAATATAGGTGCAGATAAGATTGTGCTCATCCGCCACGGCACACATTCGCCCAGTACAGTAAACAGCAGCGAGCTGAAAGCAAAATATAATCTCCAGGATAAACAGGTGCTCACAACATTTGGCCTGTTAAGTCCCAATAAAGGCATAGAAAAAGGAATATTGGCAATGAAGCAGATAAGCACTGCATTTCCTGATGCGGTGTATGTTGTATTGGGTCAAACGCATCCCAATTTATTGGAACAAGAAGGCGAAAAATATCGTGAATATTTACAGCAGTTAATTACAGATAATAACCTGCAGGAAAACGTGCGGCTGATAAATGAATATGCACCTACAGAAAAATTAATGGATTACTTAAGGTTAACAGACATCTATCTATTTACATCAAAAGATCCGCAGCAGGCCGTAAGTGGTACATTTTTGTAT
>JAEWJV010000422.1 GCA_023386395.1 Bacteroidota bacterium | reverse complement strand
CTTCCCATACCGAACAGAGAAGTTAAGCCCCTCATGGCCGATGGTACTGCACAACAATGCGGGAGAGTAGGTAGCTGCCGTATTTATTAAAAAGCCTCACAGCAATGTGGGGCTTTTTTGTTTTATTGCTTTGCGATTTCTTTGTATTATGAATTTGCTTTTTAAAATCTTTTTAATATGCCTGGTACCTATCGTTGTTATGTCCTGTAATCATACCCAGGAAAAGGAATTACGTAGTGCTGATTCTTCATCAGCCAAAAAATTTGTATCTATAGCTAATGATTCCGTTGCGCTTACTTTATCAAAGCAGATACTTTCCATACTTAAACATAATAATTACCAGCAGCTTGATTTCTTTATTAATAGTGAAGTAAGATTTTCTCCTTATGGATATATTGACACGCTTGAGGATAAAAAACTTACTGCTGAACAACTTGTAAATTATTTAACCAAAAACAAACTGGAAAGAATTGATTGGGGAATTCTGGATGATGAAAATGGAAAACCTATTCTTTTAACTGCGCAGGAATACTTTAAAAAATTTGTGTATGATGTCGATTTTTTAAATGCGCCAAACATAAGTTTAAATAAAACTATTTCCTCTGGTAATTCGCTCAATAATATCGATTCGGTTTATAAGCATTGCACCTATATAGAATTTTATTTTCCCGGCTTTGAAAAAAAATATGAAGGCATCGACTGGCGAAGCCTAAAGCTGGTTTTTAAAAAACAGGACAATAAATTTTTTCTGATCGGCATAGTTCATAATCAATGGACTATATAATTTTTAACCTTACTTAAATGAAGAAAGTAGTTATAGGTTTTTCTTAAATTCTAATTTATAGTCTTCTTCGTAACGAGCTATAATTAGCTTGTTCAATACAAATAATTCAGAAGATATCTTTATATAACGGTGAGTTTATAAAACGATTCGGGCTGCAGGTATTTTATTGCAAGCTCCTGTAATTCTGCGGAAGTAATGTTCTTGATAGTTTGAATGCTTTTATTAAAATAATCTTCGGTAAGATTATTTATAATATAAGTCTTCCATCTCGATATTATTTGAAAAGGCCCGTCCAAATCTCCAAGAATACTTCCAATCATATAATTGCGTACAAGATGCAGTTCTTCTTCACCAACCGGCTCATCTCTTAGGCGCTTCATTTCTTTAAAAACTTCTTCCATGGTAGCCTCACAAACATCACGGCCCGCTTCGGTTGAAATCATCCAGGCACTTTCATGAATATGATTTTGCAGGTAGCTGTGGATACCGTACGTGTATCCTTTATCTTCCCGAATATTGCTCATAAGCCTTGAGCCAAAATATCCGCCGAAAATATTATTTAATACCTGCACCTTTATAAAATCAGGATGGTGGCGATTGAAAAAACTTCTTGCTATGCGTATAGCGCCCTGTAAACCGTTCTCATCATTAACAATAAAATGGTCTTTATTTTTTTCAGGACTACTGTTATAGTTAATAACTGATGGCTCATTATTGCAAAGCAAAGCGCCAAAGTTTTTGTTCAATAATGCTTCAATATTATGCGGAAGGTTGCCTGCAATAAACAGAATGCATTTGCCATTTATATAATGCTGATCATAAAACTGGATAAGATCATCACGTTCAAGCTTGTCATAGTCGCTTATTGATGCATATTTACCATAAGGATGAGAAAACCCAAAAAGGTATTCATCTATTAACCTGTTGGCCACAAAATCGCATTTCTTCAGGTTTACTTCAAGGCTTTGTTTTTGATTTTGCTTGTATATGGCAAGTTCCTGTTCGGGGAAAATGCTTTCTGTAAAAAGCTCATTCACTACAGGTAAAAGTTCTGGTAAATGCTTGCTTAAGCTATGCAGCTTTACAGATGCTGTTTCATTATAACAACTGCGGTTTAAATACGCGCCATAAAATTCAAAATGTTCATTTATTTCAAAGGCAGTTTTATTTTTTGTACCGTTTTTAAGCATATAGTTCACGCAGGCCGCTGTCATATTATTTTGCTCATAAGCATTACCCGCATAAAAAACCCATTCTACATACGCCACCTCCTGTTCCGGGGCACGCAAGGCATAAACACTTAAACCATTATCAAGTGTAAAATGTTCAAGCGCCTTTAAATGAAGATTAAAATCTGTTGCATCTACTATTCCAGGTTGCTCCTTTCTGTTCAGCATACACTATTTTTAAGGAGGGCAAATGTACTTCAATACGTGGTTACAATTTTGTTTTCTTATTTTGTATATAGCTTAAAAAATGGAACCCGGAATAAAAGAATTTTTTAAACGTTTAGCCGCAAGTATGGCTGTGTTTATTTTATGGATAGCGATCAATATGACGATTGGTATTAAATATGAATATGCGCTTTTCAGCAATGGTATCGGTGTTGGTAATATTATATTTTACGTATGGCTCATTTTAAGTTTTATTGCACTTGTTATTTTCTATATAAAGCTTTGGAAAAAACCTATTGAAAACCTGCACGACAACCCATAAAACGAATAAGGGTATTATATTTTTTTGCCCATCCATTTATTGCTTTGTATGTACCAATAAGAGGGAACGAATAAGGCTATCCAGTATATCCATTCGCTCATCCAGCCAATAGTAATAGAGAGATTCAAATATTCAAGCACTGTATAAACATATATGCAATACAAGATAATAGCAATTGTTTCTGTTACCAGGTTTCTTCTGCTGTTACCTGTACCTAGTACTGCATTAAGCCATATTGTTGAAACAGATTGTAGTACAAGTGCAAAAGAAATTACGCGGGCAACTGGAATAGCAGCTTCTATAAAACTATCGCTTTGGCCATAAGCGCTTAAAAAGAATTTGGTAAACAGGTTTATAAGAATTGCTATGCAAACAGAAAATATTAAACCGAGTTTGGTTATTTTATAAATGAGCTCTTTTACACGATGATCCAATTTTTGCCCGATAATATTACTCACCATGCTATTACTCGCTGAAGCAAACGCCCAGGCAAAACATCCGAATATGCCAAACATGTTGCGCATAATATTTGAAATAGCAAGCGGCTGTGTACCATGATGTTCAATAAGGATGTAAAAAAATTCCCAACTTGCCAAACTAATAGCAAACTGTAATATGAGCGGGGAAGATTGGTGGAGAATTAATTTTATGGAGTTAAGATTAAGCTTTTTATTCTTAAAAAGATTAATGCTTTCACCAATACCTTTAAAATGAATCACGCTGAAAATAGTTACAAGGCCGGTAAATTCTGCAATGATAGATGCATAAGCAGCACCGTTAAAACCCATTTCAGGAAAACCAAAATGCCCGAAAATAAAAGCATAGTCAAAGAAGATATTGGCTAATGTTTCTGCCAGTGTTCCTATTATCAGGTATTTGCTTTTATTAATGCTGATGAGTAAAGCATTGCGTAACTGGTAAATATATAAAAACGGCAACCCCCAAATACGGATGCGTAAAAAATCAATAGCCATTTGTATATCCTGTTCCTTATGCAGCGAATATCTTAAGATAGCAGGAGCAATAAACCATGTAATTAAAATACCGGCAATAGCAAATGCCAATGCAACGCGTACTGCCTGGAAAAATAGGAGCCCGATCTCGCCTGCTTTATTTTCACCGGCCCGGCGGCTCATTAAAGCCTGCAGGCCGCTGCTTAATCCAAAACCCATTACGCCAAAAACAAGATAATAAACACCTGTAATGCCTGCTACAGCCAATGCTTCTTCGCTTAAATGACCAAGAAAAATATTATTAGTTATGAAATTTATATTAGGAACCAATATAGAAAGGGCAATAGGGAGTGCAATACGAAGTATTTGCTTATTGGTTATTTCTACGGTTAGTTGCATGGGGGCGCAAAGCTAAGCGGTAATAAGGAATGGGCAAAGCAGTATAAGAAGCCTTAACACTTTTATGTTCCGGATGGGCCAGGCCGTTTATTATCCATGGTTATGCCATCATAAATGTCGGCAATTAATAGTGTTTCATCAATTGCTTTTATGTTTAAATATTCGGATAAATTATATTCTTCCAGCTCCCAGCGATGGTTTGTATTAAGCCTGAATACTTCAATATGTATGCTTTCCGAATCAACCAGCAAATATTCTTTCAGTGTTGGTATATCGCGGTAAAGTTTGAACTTTTCGCCGCGGTCATAATTTTTGGTTGAAGGAGAAAGCACTTCAATTATTACTGCGGGATTTAAAACGTTCCAGTTATCATTATTCAGCGTAATTAATTCGCCGCAAACAATGGAAATATCCGGATAAGTAAAAAGCGTATTAGATTGTATATGTATGCGCTGATCGCTTCCAAAAGGCTGGCATTTTTTGCCTTTAAGCTTGATGAACAGGTTTCCTAATAAATTTTTAGCAATGATATTATGCGGCACTTTTGTGCCAGACATAGCAAAAATTTCTCCCTGGTAATATTCATGTTTTTCCGTTGAGGCTTCTTCCATTTCAAGATATTCCTCAATCGAAATTTTCTGCTTGCCGTAAGCTACAGCGGGTTCTCTCACTTCCATACAATAAAAATACATATTTGTTTTGTAAGCATTGCTGCCGTTGCATTACGGAAATTTGGGAATCCGGGTTTACAGCCATAAGAAGCTGATAAAAATATCAATCTTTGTAATAATATTTTTCTCATGGCAGATAAAACAATTGCAGATTTTCTATCGGGAAAAACGCCGCACACTATTGACTTGTTCAATCATTTTACAGATGCATATAATAGTATTGGATTGATAGAGTTGCATGTAGCTAAAACCATGATTGGCATATCAAACGGGCATAAACGTATTGCATGGATAACGCAGTTAGGCAAAAGCTTTATGCATATTGCTTTCCCTTTTAAAGAACCTTATTACGATAACCTTTGTTTTATTAAGATTGCGCAGGTGCCAGGCGATAATAAACAATTTAATGCATCACTTCCGCATGCTGCATACTTCAGATATCAATGAAGAAGTGATGCATTATATGAAGCTGGCTTACAAACAATAATAAATTCCTCTCTTCAAAAAAAGGTTACAATTTTTTGTAACCTTTTTATCTTTCTGCAGTAATCAATATAAAGCGAACACAAATCATACAGCGTGGCTGAACTGACAGATGAGAAAATAATGTACAAGGTAAGGGACGGTGAATTGGCCGAACTAACGCAGTTGTTCGATCGTTATAATGTGCCTGTATATAATTTTTTCCTGCGGCTAACGGCTGAAGCTGCGATAAGCGAAGATCTTACACAATCATTGTTCTATCGCATATTACGTTACCGCAACAGCTTTAATGCTGCAGCCGGGAGCTTTAAATCATGGATGTACCAGATGGCAAGAAACCTGCATGCCGATCATTGCAGGGAAAAGCTGCGATTAAGCGAAGTGATTAAAAATGTGCCTGAATATCCGGAAGATGTTTTGGAAAAAGAGGATGGGTTTAAAGAACATGATTTTGAACGATTGAAAAAGGCTATGGCGGGCCTGGGGCCGGTTGACAGGGAACTGATTGTTTTAAGCCGCTACGAAGGTTTGAAATATGCAGAAATAGCAAAGATGAAAAGCATGTCGTTAAGCGCTGTTAAAGTACAGATACATCGGGCATTAAAAGAACTAAGGTTACTTTATTTTAAACAATAAGAGATTTGATTATGCAGTGTTATGAAGCCGAATCGTTGCTGATAGATTACCTGGATGCGCAATTGCATCCGAATGATAAGGCGCCATTGGAAAAGCATTTGAATGAATGCACGAAATGCAGGCAGGCGCTGGAAGAATACAGGCAGGTTTTTGAGAGCATACAGAATGATAAAATCAAAAAGCCAGGCCCGGCGCTGCGCGAAAAATTTGAAAGCATGCTGCAGAGTGAGCTAAACATAGAAGCTACTGCAAACATTGTAAATAAGCCTGAAGAAAAGGCTGCTGTGGTTAAGCCTATTAACCGTTATACTTTGCTATACAGGATCGCAGCCAGCATTATACTTATCGTATCAGGCTTCTTTATTGGTACAACTATAACAAACAATAAACCCGGAAACGGGCAGGTTGCTGAATTGAAAAACGAAGTGAACGAAATGAAGGAAACATTAACAGTGAAATTGCTGAATGAAGGATCAGCCAGTGAGCGTATTAAAGCGGTAGGTTATGCCGATGAAATAACGAACCCCGATAATAAAATTGTTATGGCGCTTATTACTACTCTTAATGAAGATGATAATGTAAATGTGCGTTTGGCTGCCCTGTATGCGCTTGCAAAGTTTTCCAATAATGATGAAGTAAGCAACGCATTGGTGGCATCGCTAGGCAAACAAACAGAACCGCTTATGCAGATTGCATTGATCAATATCCTTACAGAGAAAAAGGAAACCAAAGCCAAAGCGCCTATACAGGATATACTGAAAGATAAAAACACATTACCACCTGTAAAAGAGATAGCGGAAAAGGGACTTAAAGTTTTATAATTTTTGTTTTCAATAAAAACGGGTTATGAACAGGAAACCGGAGCTGCATAGCGCTGTGCAGATGAAGGTAATGCGACGCAATCGTGCTTAATCGCAGTTCATTTGCCGGTAATATAAAAGTCCATAAAACCCAAAGGGTCATTTAAAAATTACTATTTAAAATTTATAAGAATGAAACAGATATGTTATGTTTTAGTGTTAATGGTTTGCCTTCCGTCTTTCTGCCTGCATGCACAGGAATATAAAGTAACGGTGCAGAATACAAAAGATGGCAAGCTGGTATTGAATAATTTCCCCGGCGATTTGCCGGTGGAAGGCTATAGCGGCAATGAGATAATTATTACTTCTGATTTGCCCGCTAATGTGCCTGAAAGAGCTAAGGGATTGAAGCCTGTTTACGCCGGCGGCACAGATAATACAGGCATAGCTGTATCGGCTGATAAAAACGGCAACCAGGTAGTGCTGCAGTGTTTATTGCCTATAACCAAAAGGGCTAATTATAAAATTAAAGTGCCGGATAATTTCAATATCCAGATAGATAATGATTGCGGTCATTCCGGCGACGTAACGGTATCTAATATGAAGGGGGAACTGGCTATAAAAAATTGCCAGGATATAAAAGTGAAGAATGTTTCAGGGCCACTTGTTTTTTATACCATAAGCGGCAATATCAATATAAGTTTTGCCTCGCTCGCAAAAGACAGGCCGGTTTCTCTTGCTTCTGTAAGTGGCGACATTGATGTTACTGTGCCCGCAGCTACTGCAATGGATGTAGAATTGAAAAATATTTCCGGCGGCATTTATTCTGATTTCAATTTTCCCAATGATGATAAAGGCCTTAAACGTGTGGGCGGTAATTCTGTTTCAAGTAAGCTGAACGGTGGCGGTGCCAGCCTTAAAATTACCAACGTGAGTGGTAACATCTACCTGAGAAAAGGATAATAATAATGATGTAATAAACTATTTAATTGCTTAAAAACAATACAATGAAACACTTAACCGGCTTGCTCATATTATGCATGTTAAGCTGCTTTACCCATGCGCAAAAAATAATAGAAAAGAACCTGGCTTTTGCGCCTGGTAAATCTATCAGGCTGAATATACAGATAGCAGATTCCATAAGAATAATTACATGGAATAAAAATGAAGTATATGCTAAAGCTTCTGTTGATATAAACGATAATAAAGACAATGATATTTATCTTACGGATTTTGACGATGCAGGTAACACCATAACAGTCAACGCAAAATTTGAAGACAATAAAATAAGAAAGGATTCCTGCAATTGCAGCAACTACAGGAGCAAAATTTACTGGGATATTTATATTCCTGAACAATCATCTTTTGCAGTAGAAACCATTAATGGAGATATAATTATTGAAGGCAATACAAAAGATGTAAAGGCACATACCATCAGCGGGTTTATTGATATGGGTCTTGCAGCCACACGTAAAGCAGACCTGAAAATGAGCACTATCAGCGGTACGATTTATACAGATGTGGCTATTAATGGTAATGAAAAATCGAGCGGTGGCAGCAACGTAACGGCTGCTTTTAACGGCGGCGGAGAAGCGGTGAACCTGGAAACAATAAGCGGTAATATTTATTTAAGAAAAGAGTAAAACAGGTGTTGTGATTTTTGATAAATGGCGCATGAAGAATGCGCCATTTTGATTATATATTAATTTAGATTTCTTTTAAAATAAATCAGATAATCATCTCTACATTTGTTGCTATAGTAAACTACGATATATGAACCAGTATGTAACGGATTTTGTGAGCCTCATTGATAACAACAGTAACATTATTTTCAATATGACATACGAGGAGGCTGCGGCTGCAGTTGCCTCCGGTAACCCGGCTGCCGTACGTAAAATCGATGGCCAGTTTGCTATAGTTGAAAAAGTAGACCGCCAGGTATTTATGGCACGTTCCCTTGGCAGGCCCATGCGTTATTTTCTTGCCAAACAGGTATCAGGGCCTTTGCTTATTGTAGCAGAACGCATGGATGAGATTTATGAATTTTTGAAACAACGTGAATTGCATCACCAGTTTCATCCTTCCTATACAAGAATGGTTCCGGCGCATCATGTGGTAAAGCTTGAAGTAATAGGCTGTCCTGATCCCAACCCGGTATATACGAGATTTTTTGAACCGCAAAGAAATGTGCTGCCAACAGACCTTGATGCTATTGGAAAAAAATATATTGAAACATTAGCGAATGAATGTCAAAAGTGGTTGTTGGCTATCCCTGAAAACGAACCGGTAGGCGTTTTGTTTTCAGGCGGTATTGACAGCGGTTCTGTATTCCTGGTATTATATCATTTAATGCTGAAGCTCGGCATGTCGCCGCAAAGGCTCAAAGCTTTTACTTTATCTGTAAATGGCGGCGCTGATGCAGCGCAGGCACACCAGTTCATGGATAAACTGGGCTTATCGCTTTTTCTTGAAGTGGTTGATGTGCCCCTGTCATACGTCAATTACAAGGAAGCTATTAAGGTGACTGAAGATTATAAATCGCTTGATCTCGAGGCCGCTACCATGGCGCTGGCACTTTGCAGGAGAGTAAGGGAATTATATCCCGACTGGAAATACATGGCCGATGGTGACGGCGGTGATGAGAACCTGAAAGATTATCCGATAAAGGCCAATCCTGAATTAACTATACGCAGTGTTTTAAACAACCTAATGCTATACCAGGAAGGATGGGGCGTTGATAAAATAAAACACTCATTAACCTATTCCGGCGGCCAAAGCAGGGGACATATTCGTTCCTATGCGCCTTCAAAAAAATATGGATTCAAAGATTTTAGCCCTTATGCCTTACCTAATGTAATTGAAGTGGCAGAAGGCATTCCGTTTATAGCACTTACCGACTGGAAAGAAGATGTATTATATGCATTAAAAGGAGAAGTGGCAAGCCGCGGCGTAAAAGCTGTTACAGGATTTGATATGCCCGTATTTGAAAAGAGGAGATTCCAGGAAGGTGCAGTGCCCGAAGAGGCTTTTTCGAAAGTTTTTGGCGCCAGTGAAATAGAATACAGAACATTCTTTCATTCGTTGTATGCATGATGAGTATAGCAGTGATACAATTACTGAACTCCGTTCTGAGAAGAACAGGTTAAACCCATTCATTCCATATCATTTTTTACATGAAGAAGAACCCGGTTTATCAGGCGGTATTGAAACGGTAAACACTATTTTTCTTACAGGCAAAGAATGCGCTTTTAAATGTTTGATGTGCGACCTGTGGAAAAATACTTTAGATGCCCCTTCACCATTTGGTGCAATAGTTAAGCAGATTGAACATGCATTGGAAAGATTGCCGCAGGCAGATGTTATCAAGCTTTACAACAACGGAAATTTTTTTGATACAAAAGCTATCTCTCCGGAAGAATATCCTGCAATCATCAAACTGCTTAAAGGATATAAAAGAGTTGTTGTAGAGAATCACCCAAAGCTTTGCAACAAACATTGTATCGAATTCAATGGCATGCTTGATGCAAAGCTGGAAGTGGCAATGGGTTTGGAAACTATTCATCCCGGTGTATTGCCAAGATTAAATAAACAACTTACTACGGAAGATTTCAGAAATGCAACTATATTTTTAAATCAGCATGACATTGATGTTCGTGCATTTGTTTTATTAAATGCACCTTACATAACGCAGCCGCAGGAAAGCATAGCATGGACTTTTAAATCCATACAGTTTGCTTTTGAATGTGGTGTTGCCCGTTGTTCCGTTATCCCGGTAAGGCCGGGCAATGGTGTGATGGATGTTTTGTGGCAGGAAGGTAATTATGCGCCGCCTTCTTTAGCCATGCTGGAAGAAGTGTTCGAAAAAGCTTTGCTGTTAAAGCAGGGACAAGTGTTTGTTGATACATGGGATATTGGTTTTTTGTCTCAATGTCCGCTTTGTTTTGAAGCAAGAAAGAAACGATTGGAAAAGATGAACCTTACTCAAACAATACTTCCACAGATAGAATGTGGTTGTACTACTGGTTATGTTGAATCGATCTAAACATTATTATATTGTAATTGCAGGCGCCGGCTTCGCCGGCGCACTTACTGTGCTTATTCTAAAAAGTTGCGGCTTTAATATTTGCTTGATTGAAAAAGGCAAACATCCGCGTTTTGCAATCGGCGAGTCTTCTACACCTATTGTTGACATGATTTTGCGTTCACTTTCTTCAAAGTATAACCTGCCCTGGCTATATGATTTTTCAAGATATGGAAGCTGGCAAAAAGCACATCCTGAAATCGTTTGTGGAATTAAAAGAGGCTTTAGTTATTATAAACATTATCCTGGCAAAGAATTTTCAACAGACGATAATCATATCAACGAATTGCTGGTTGCTGCTAGCATAAGCGATGAGTTGTCTGACACCAACTGGCTGCGTTCAGATATTGATGCCTTTCTTGTATCAAAAGTTAAAGAAACGGGTATTGATTATTTTGATGAGACGGAAATTACATTGGCCATAAGGAAAAATAGTAAATGGGAAATTGCCGTTAATTGCAATGGTAATGGTCAAAACATTCATGCGTCTTTTTTTATTGATGCAACCGGCAGCGGAGCGCTGGCTGATAAACTGTTTTCAGTGAAGTCATCCGCAGAAAATTTTCTTACTGATTCATTTGCGGTATTTTCTCATTTTGATAACCTGCCACACTGGACAGATATACTCCATCAAAAAAATATTGCAATATCCGATTACCCTTATAACGCTGATAACTCAGCTCTACATCATGTATTAGATGAGGGCTGGATTTGGCAACTTCGTTTTAATAATAACCGCACAAGCTGGGGCTTTGCATTAAACGGCAATGACTCTTCATTGCAAAAAATGCAAACGCAGGAAATTTGGAACGTAATGCGGGAAAAATATCCTGATATAGATTTTATATTGAAAGACGCAAAATTTTCTACGCAGCCGGGTGGCATTATCCGTTCTGGAAGGTTGCAAAGAAAACTGCAAGCCTGTTTTGGTGATGGTTGGGCAGCCATGCCACATACCATTGGCTTTGTTGACCCGCTTTTCAGCACCGGCATTGCGTATTCACTGGCAGGTATTGAAAGAATTGTAAAGATGCTGACTGAAAACAGAAATTTTGAACAGCCACTTTATGATCAGCTTAAAGAATACGAAAATATAGTTTTTGAAGAATTGAAGTTAATTGATCTGCTTGTTGCAGGCTGTTATAAAACAATGAGGCATTTTCAATTGTTTAGTGCATGGTCTATGTTGTATTTTACTTTTACGATTATGTATGAACAGAAGCGATTGAAAAACCTTCCTGTAAAATATTTTCTCGAAGCGGATAAAACCGAGGTGCAGGAAATGGCACATTCAACCTATAAAGATTTATTCAAATTGACGCAGCAGGAAACTATATCGCAGGCTGATATAGATACATTTACTGGTTCGGTAAGGGAGAAAATAAAACCTTACAACATTGCAGGTTTAATGGAACCGTCTTTTAAAAATATGTATCATCATACGGTGGCTGTTTTATAATATATTAATGTTATGGGTTTATGGATCACAACCAAGACAAATAAAACCCAACAGTTCTTTAATTTACAACCAGCGGATATTTAAGATTTTCATATTGTGATAAGTCAACCTTAATGCTGCCAACCGTAAGCTTAGATTGAATTCTTACGGGTAAATGATTATTGTCATCTGTAACCCATACCGTCATGTCTTCGCCGCCTTTAAAAGCATTTCCTTTCAGTAATAAAGGCTGCAGTTTGATGGCATTAAATTTCCCATATTTCGTGCTAATGATTTCTTTACCCATGTATTTTATATACATGTTGTAAATGTCGTTCCCAAAAAACATGTTGAATGTAATTTTATCGCCGGGCTTATATTTCGAGTAATCAAGACTTCTTGCCAGGTAAACAGAACTAATTACATCCTGAACATTTTCAGGAACATTATACGTGCCTTTTTTAGTGGTTGCTGTATTATTATGCCGGTTAAAAACAACCTCTTCATGTTTTTTGTACTTGCCTTCGCTCACATGGCGTATAAATTTTACAGGCTGCATATTCTTTGTGTTCAGGTAACTTTCATAGCGGTCCCGAACTTTAAAAATCCAGTCGTATTTTGAATTGGTTGAACCTTCACCTATCAAATGGTAAATATTGGCATCAGTAGTGCTGGCTTCATTTACTGAAAAAGAAGCTGTGCCCGCATTAAAATAAATGCCTGCAACAGTATAATAAACCGTAAACTTTATTTTCTCACCAGCCTGGAAAGAAAGGTTTTGTGCCTTCAGGTTAAGCGCTAACCACGTAAACATCAATACGAAACTTAATCTCCTCATTACTGCCTCCATTCTTTTAAATGCGATGCAAAGTTCGCAAATTTTAAAAAATTAAACAAGTGTTTAATTTTTTAATGATTCACGTTTATATAAAGACATCAGGCAGCAAATGTTATATAGTGGGTATTTGTTAAAAATATTTTAATATGGATATTAAAGATTATGCAGCACCTGCATATAATATGCTTCAAGAAAAGGCTTTCCAAGCTTGCTGTAAGAGGCCCAGGTTTGTTCAGCGGGCAATAATACTTCTACCGCTTCTGCATCCGGGAAAGTTTTATAATCAAACCGTATGCTTTCTGTGCTTATATAACCGGTATAATAATACTGCATGTTTTCCGAAAGGGCATATTGCAGTTTCTGCAGTATTAGAAATTTTCCGGGGCTATAGGCGCGATAATGCGGGTGGTAAATATTCATGATGCCTGCAATAGATGCGTTGCCTTTATCAAAATATCCTGCTGCAATCAATTTGTTTCCGTCAATCACTTTTATCATCATCGAATCAAATGGTTCCGGCAATTCAGGCTGGTGCAGGTAACTGGTGCACGAAGGCGAGACCTCGAATTGAACATGTTTTTTATAAGCGGCATATAATGTTTCTATTTCATCATCTATATATGCAGGCTCAGTAAGCACTGTAAAGCCGGCGCATTTTTTTAAAATATTCTTTGCAGCTTTTTCTAATAAAACATCCTGCACCAAAGTGCGCAGCCAGAATACAGGAATGGTTTTATAATCACTGTTTATAATGGTTTCGTTACAGGTAAACATTAGGTGCTGCATGCGGTAATAGCCTGCAGCGAGTAACCTGTCAAATAATTCACTTTTAAAACCTTCTTTTGGTGCAGATATGTAATGTAAAGCGTTGCTCATTCTTAATTAAAATGCCTCAATAAATCATCGTAAGATAAGGGCAGATTTTAAAATTCAAAAAACAGTTTTATATATTGAATAATGAAACCGGGATCTTTATAGTTGTTGAACGCTGGTAACAAACCAGGATATATTTTTACAAAACTATTTCTTAATAAATAACAACGAAGTGCTATTAGAATTACTGCACAAAATTTTGCCTGCTGAACGGATTAAAAGCAGGTTGATTGATGTTATAACCTATGCTTCCGATGCAGGTTTTTATCAGCTTATACCGAAAGCTATTGTTCAACCTGTAAATGAAGATGAGGTAAAACAGCTTTTTGTATTATCTCATCAGCAAAATATTCCGCTGGTTTTTCGTGCCGGTGGCACAAGCCTTTCAGGCCAGTGTATTACAGATGGCATTTTAATTGATTTAAGCAAATTCTGGAACAAAATTTCGATTGAAAACAATGCGGCATTTGTAAGGGTTCAGCCGGGCATAACCGGTGCGATGGTTAACACTTATCTTAAAAAATATGCCTGCAAAATAGGCCCCGACCCTTCCAGTATATCGGCGGCAATGATGGGTGGTATTTTATCAAATAACGCCAGTGGTATGTGCTGCGGCGTAAAATATAATTCCTATCATACAGCAAAATATTTACGCTTCATATTGCCATCCGGTGAAATGTATTCAACTGAAGTTAAAACGGATTATGACCGTTTTGCCACGAATAATAAAACGCTTGCAGATGAGCTGATAAACCTGCGCAATATTGTTTTAAATAATAGTGCTTTATCAGATAAAATAAGGTTCAAGTATCAAACAAAAAATACAGTCGGTTACTCACTGAATGCATTGGTTGATTACGAGCATCCGCTTGATATTTTTGCGCATTTGTTGATCGGCGCAGAAGGCACGCTGGCATTTATTGCCGAAGCGGTGATGCAAACCATTCCCGACCTGCCTTATAAATCAACAGCACTTTTATATTTTACCAATATCTATGCAGCCTGCAAAGCTATTGAACCGCTTATAGCTTCCGGCGCAGAAATGGTGGAATTGATGGATAGGGCATCGCTGCGTTCTGTTGAAAATATAAAAGGTATTGACCCCGTTATTAAAACACTTCCGGAGCCTGTGGCGGCGTTGCTGGTTGAATTTCAGGACATCAATGAAACCTTATTAAATGCAAAGGTTGATGCTTTTTTAAATACTGCTGAAAAACTATCACTTTTAAATAAACCTGTATTTACAAAAGATGCTTCGCAAAGGGAATTTTACTGGAAAATACGCAAAGGATTATTTCCCGCTGTAGGTGCAGTGAGAGCTAGCGGTACTACTGTTATTTTAGAAGACGTTGCTTTTCCATTGCATTTATTAGGTGATGCAATTCTAGATCTCCAGGTATTGTTTAAACAACATCATTATGATAATGCCATCATTTTCGGCCATGCAAAAGATGGCAATATCCATTTTGTGGTAACGCAGGCTTTTAATGCAAAAGATGAAGTGGAGCGCTATCATCGTTTTATCAATGATGTGGTTGAACTGGTAGTAAAAAAATATAACGGTGCATTAAAAGCTGAACATGGCACCGGCAGAAATATGGCGCCTTTTGTTGAAACGGAGTGGGGCGGGGAAGCTTATGCCATAATGAAACGCATTAAAACAATTGCCGATCCAAAAAACTTATTAAATCCAGGTGTTATAATTAATGCAGATAAAGATGCACATATAAAAAACCTCAAGCCTTTGCCTTCAGTGGAAGAAGAAGTGGATAAATGCATTGAGTGTGGTTATTGCGAACATAAATGCCCGAGTCGCGATTTAACTATGACACCAAGAAGGCGCATTGTTGCAAGGCGTGCATTGCAACAATTGAAAGCACAGGATCAGCCTGCATATAAGCAGCTTATTAAGGAATATAAGTATGATGGCCTTGAAACCTGTGCAGTTGATGGCTTATGCGCAACGGCCTGCCCCGTTGATATCAATACCGGCGATCTTGTAAAAAGATTAAGAAGAGAAAATCATTCTGCTGCTGAAAATAAAGCAGCCTTATGGGTGGCAAAGCATTTTGGCTTTGTTGAAAAATCGGTGCGGTTTGCATTGCAAACCGGTAAAAACATTAATAACATTGGCGGTAAACATTCCATGCATCGCATTACAAAAATGCTGAGAAAGTTTATGCCGGTTGTTCCGTTATGGTTAGATCATTTGAAAAAGCCACCATCTTTAAAACCGTTATCTGAAAACAACCTGCAGGGCAGTGCAAAAAAAACAATTGTATATTTTCCTGCCTGTATATCGAGGGTGTTAGGCAATGGTGAAGATGGAAAGAAAAGTTTAATGGAAACATTTTTAAGTGTTTCGGCGAAGGCCGGAATTAATGTAATCGTATTGAACAATGTTACAGGCAGTTGCTGTGGGCAGATATTTTCTTCAAAAGGCTTTTATACGGCCTATCAATATACAGCCAACAAAATTGTTGAACATTTATGGAGAGATAGTGAAAAGGGAAAACATGCCGTTGTAATGGATGTAAGCTCCTGCACCTATACGCTGCATCATATCCGCGGTGTGCTTACAAAAGAAAATCAGCAGTGTTATGATAAGCTTACGATTATAGACAGTGTTGATTACCTGCATGATTATGTAATGACTGTTCAGTCATCTGTCAATAAAAAGAATAAAGTGGTGCTGCATCCGGTTTGTGCATTGGAAAAGCTGGGTATAGAATACAAATTTGTAAACATTGCAAAAGCGTATGCTAAAGAAGTAACTGTGCCTGTGCATGCAGGTTGTTGTGGTATGGCCGGCGACCGTGGTTTTCTTTTTCCGGAACTTACTGCTGCTGCAACAGCCCTTGAAGCAAAAGAAGTGTGCAGCCATGAATATGATGGTTATTATTCCTCCACCAAAACCTGCGAAATAGCCATGAGTGAAGCGGTGAAGAAAAATTATGAATCTATCTTATACCTCGTGGATGAATGCATTTGAATGCATTATAAACAGCCTGGTTAATAACTGCATAAAAAATGTGGAAGCAAAATCAATTTGCTTCCACATTATATAAAATTTCGGAGCATTTATTTCTTTATTGATTTATAAACACTCAAATCGCCATCAGTACTTATTTCAAGTATCTGGCCCTTATTTTTTGTAACGGCCTGTATAAAATAGCTAACATAACCATCATTGTTTATAAACATAATAGCATCAGTTACTGCCCAGTCGCTGTAATTATCTTTCATTGCATCTGTAACAATTGTGGGCAATTCAGTTTTGGAAATCTGGATGCTGTATCCAATCAGTTCCTTGTCAATGCCATAAAATGCTGTAGCCTGCTGGTTATTAAAATTAAAATTGGCCTGCCTGTAATTTGATTTACTTATCCAGCTTACTTCGTTTGTTTTCTTAAAGGCGTTTGATAAATCATGTAATAACCTTGTGTCTGCAACTTTTTCGCTGGCAAAAGATGAAATGCTCATGGCAAATAATAATGTGGCTGTTAAAATTGTGCTTCTCATTGTTTTAAATTTTGTTCCGTTTATGCGGATGTTATAAAATAATTGTTTTGCCAGGTATATTTCAAATCATGTATCCATTTCGGTTAAAACTTGTTAATCTGGTGATGAATGGCAGAACATTTAATTGACCGGTTGAAAAAAATGATCAATGATGCGGCATTACTTAATGCTGTTTTTTATTATCATAAAAACTGTTCGCTTTTGAAACAACAGATGTATTGATAGCGATACACCGGCAATTAATATTGCCCTTTATTTAAGAATTGTATGATGAAGCGGAGAAAGTATTTATTTGTTGATCCAGATTTCAATAGTTGCGGCAGCTACATTATTATTTTTAAGCCGGATGCGTTGCAGTATAAGCGAATCCTCCGGGTAATATTTGTTGCAAATATCAAGCACCTCCTTTGCCATTTCCTCATCTTCTGCATGAAAATATTTTACCATGTTTTTAAACGACTTGCCTTTTATGGTTTCAGCGGCAGGCACTACAAACCTGCTGCTTTTCAAAGCATCCATGCATTCTGTAAGCGCCTTCGATTTATAAGCTGAGCTAACCTGGAAGTAAATAGTGCCCCGGTATTCTTTATTTATTGCCTGTATGGTGTTTTGAAATCTTTTTTCTAAAGAATCCTTATCTGTTTGCAGGGAATCGTTGGTTATGGCCAGTTCTTTCTTTTCAATTGAATCGTTTACTGCAGCACTCTTTGCTATATCAAGTTCACTCTTTAACCGGTTATGGGAATACACTGTAACTGCAAGTATGCCCACAAACACTAAGACGCTAATGCCTAAGATGTTGATTAATTTCCGGTTTTCTTTTTTATCAATCTTTTTTGTATGAATAACATTGGCC
>JAEWJV010000360.1 GCA_023386395.1 Bacteroidota bacterium | reverse complement strand
ATACAACGGTAAAGTAAACCCGGTGGATTTGCTCGATACAGTAAATCTCCGCGATAAAGCCAAAGCAAAATTTAAGGAGCTTAGCGGCGGCCAGAAACAACGATTCTCCATTGCAACCACATTAATCAACAGGCCAAAAATTATTTTTCTGGATGAACCAACAACAGGCCTTGATCCGCAGGCAAGGCGCAACCTCTGGGATCTGATAAAAGATATAAGAAGCAAAGGCACCACGGTTATTATCACCACGCATTATATGGATGAAGCAGAAATTTTATGCGATCGTGTTGCCATTATTGATTCGGGTAAAATAATTGCGCTGGCTTCGCCTGATAAACTGATAGATGATCTTGTTGAATCAGGCTTTGAAAAACCCAAAGAAGTAAAACAGGCTAACCTTGAAGATGTTTTTATTCATCTTACAGGAAAACAGTTGAGGGAAGAATAGCGGCCTTTCCTTAAATACTCTCCAATGGAGAGAGCTTATAATGCCGTAATACCAGGTTATATTAAATTATTTTAAGAGCCGAAAGCCTGTTCCTTTGGTAAGGGTTTGGGATGGGCTGTTTTAATTTGTATTTTAGATGTATGACAGTCTTTGCTTTATACAATCTTAAAGGCGGCGTGGGCAAAACTGCCGCTGCCATAAACCTGGCCTATCTTGCCGCTGCTGACGGTTATAAAACACTGGTATGGGACCTCGACCCACAAGGCTCATCATCATTTTACCTTAAGGTTCAGGCAAACAATAAGAACGTAACAAAAAAATTGTTTGCAGACGAGCTTGATATAAAAGATGCCGTGCAGGATTCGGCTTTTGAAAACCTGTGGATAATTCCGGCAGATATTTCTGCGCGTAACATTGATACATTTCTTAGTGATTTAAAACACAGTAAAAGAAAATTAAAATCGCTGTTGACAAATCTTAAAGAATATGATATTGTAATACTCGATTGCCCTCCCGGCATCTCTTTATTGCACGAAAACATTTTTAACGCGGCAGATTATATTTTGATGCCGAATATCCCCACAACGCTTTCCATTAATTCCTTTGAAATGGTGAGCGCTTATTTTGATGATAATGGCCTTGATAAAAGCAAGTTAAAATGCTTCTTCAGCATGGTTGATCACAGGAAAAATTTGCACCATGAAGTAATGCAACAGTTTTACAGGGACAAACTGTTCTTTAAAAATTATATTCCTTATTTAAGCGATGTAGAGAAAATGGGCATTAACCAGCAGCCTTTATTTGAATATGCCAACAGCAGTTATGCAGCGCAATGCTATCGCGATCTGTGGCATGAAGTGAAGAAGGTTTATTTGTAATAAGCCCGGAAGACAGGAAGACCGGAAAGTATGGATTTTTTCTTTCGACCTTCAGACCAAATTGTGTTCCACATAAATTAAACCATTATATGCAAAGAGAAATCACGTCCTGGTATAGCCCCTCGCTCAATAAAGAAATGCCAATAGTAACGTATGGCCATTACGGGTTTTCATTGTTATTGGTGCCAACTGCCGCCGCTGATTACCTCGAATATGAACGGTTTAAACTGATAGATGCATTGGCGCCTTTTATTGATGCCGGCAAACTAAAAGTTTATAGCATTAACAGCATTAATAATGAAAGCTGGCTGAATAATGAAATGTACCCGCCGCACAAAGCCATTCGCCAAAATGAGTTTAACTATTACGTACATAACGAAGTAATACCATTTATCCGCAACAGTTCAAGTAATGAAACGATGATTTATACATGCGGCGCATCATTTGGCGCATTGCATGCCATGAATTTATTTTTAAAAAGGCCCGATATTATTAACGGCGTTATAAGCATGAGCGGCGTGTTTGATCTTACTGAATATTCAAAAGGCTTTTGGGATGACCAGGTTTACTTTAACAGCCCCATACATTATATTCCCAATTTAACGGATGAATGGTACCTTAATAAAATACAAGCCAGCCATCATATTCACATTTATACGGGTGGTGGCGCTTATGAAGATCCTGATGCCAACCGCAGGTTTTCACAAGTGCTTTGGGATAAAGGTATATGGCACGATTTCAGTATTTGGGAAGGATGGACGCACGACTGGCCCACATGGCTTAACATGCTTCCTTATATCATTCAAAATAAATTTTAATAAAAGAGGCTGTTCTGAAACGTTAGTTGAAAAAATATGCCACAAAAACCCGAAGGCGCAAAGCTTTGCTTTAAAGATTATTTTTTTCGTGCTTTTGTGCCTTTGTGTCAAAACGTATTGCCAAGACAGTCCATTTTTATGCAATTGCTGCTTAATAGTTAAGCTATGGAGGAAGAAAAGAAGAAAAGCTGGTTTCATGTGCCTGGAAAATGGAGGCGTCGTTTTGTGCGTGTTGTTGCTGTAATACTTGGCTTATATGTTTTACTGCTGGTAAGCCTTAGCATTTATGTATCATCTTCAAAAGAAAAACTGCTTGGGTTTCTTAATGCAAAGATGAAAGAAACCATTTTGGGGGAATTGAAAATTAATAATGCCGATATAACTATATGGAGAACATTTCCCGATATTGGTATTACGCTTGAAAATGTAACTATCAGCGATTCGTTTTATCGCAGGCCTTTTATCAAAGCTGAAGAAATTACTGCCAGGGCGGGCTTTATAGGATTGCTTGGCAATAAATTGAAGGTTGGCTCTGTAACTGTAAAAAATGCTGTATTGCACAGTTTCACAGATGCCAATGGTTATTCCAACAACTATGTGCTGATGCCGCACAAAAAAGATACTGCGGGTGCAGGCAGGAATAAAAAACCAATCGTTCTTAGAAATTTTAATCTTGAAAACGTAACTATTGTTCTGGAAGATCTTATCCGGAAAAAAAGATATGCGGGAAGGATTGATGATGCGGATATTGACATGCGTTTAACAGGCTCAATGTATCACATAACTTTTGATGAAGATTTAATGTTACGGGGGCTTGGTTTTAATTTGCCGCAGGGTTACTGGCTGGAAAACCAGCGTATACAAGCCAAATGGAAATTAATATATGATACCAGCGGAGTGCTTACCATAAACGAATCCAGGGTTAAAATACAAGGCCAGCCTTTTCTTATTAAAGGTGAATTTGACTTCAAAAAAAAATCACAGTTTCATATAGATGCTTCAACGAAGGGTATTGAATATGCTTCGGCACTAACAATTTTAAAGCCTAAAACAAAAACCAAATTAGGCAGGATAAATCTTACGGAGCCGATGGATGTGAATGTATCGCTAACAGGACCATTATCTAAAAAGGGTGACCCTGCTGTAAAGGTTGATTTTGTTACAGCAGAAAATAATATTACAACACCAGTTGTAAATTTAACAAGCTGCAGCTTTAAAGGAAATTATTCTAACCAGGTTGATTCACGCATTGCACCAAATGACTCTAACGCCCAAATTATTGTTACCGGTTTTACGAGTAATTGGGGGCAGATAAAAATGAACACACCTACAATTGCCATAACCAATTTATCAAACCCAACTATACAATTTGAATTTAACACAGCATGCACAATGGCCCAGTTAGATGAAACGCTGTTATCTGAAACATTCGATTTTACCGAAGGCAGCGCCAAATTATACCTGGCTTATAACGGCCCTTTAATTCCCGACCCTTCTTTGCTAAACCTGTTGAATGCTAAAATTGAAATTGAGAATGGAACAATGATATATGTGCCGAGAAATATTACTTTCTCTTCGTGCAACGGCGCCATCGTCATTGCAGGTAATACTTTGGCGATGAATAACTTTAAATGTAATGTAAATGCCAGCCAGTTTACCGTAAATATTAATGGCAGCAATCTAAACCGTTATTCAAAAAAAGAAGCCGGGAAAGCAAGCATAAACTGTAGCGTTTATTCTCCTTCCGTTGATCTGAATGATTTTAAAACTTTATTTGCAAATAAGGGTTCTGCAAAAACAAAAAAGAAAGGTGGTGTTGGCTCTGTTATAACCTCAGTAGATGATGCGCTTGAAAACGGCGATATGTATGTAAGCCTGAAGGCAGACAAGGTTGCATTGCATAATTTTAAAGCAACCAATGTAAATGCAAATATGTTGTTTGAAAACAACGACTGGGGCATTCAAAAAGCATCGCTAAAGCATGCTGATGGTTCGTTTAATCTTTCCGCTAAAGTGCACCAGGTAAATAATAATTATCACCAGGCTGTTGTTAACGCAGATCTCAGTTCCATTAATGTGAAAAAATTATTTTATGCATTTGATAATTTCGGACAAACGAGCATTACATCCGGCAATCTGCAGGGCATTATGAATGCAAAAACGAATTTAACCGTTGGTGTCAGCAACTCCGGCAGGCTGCTTGCAAACAGCCTGAACGGCAAGCTCTATTTCTCTTTAAAAAATGCAGCTTTAACTAATTTTAAACCGCTGCTCAATATTCAACAATATGTTTTTAAAAACAGGGATTTGAATAACGTGCAGTTTGCAGAATTAAAAGATACTTTCGATATAAAAAACGGTGATATATACATACGGAGAATGCCCGTTCAATCGTCGGCAATTACCATGTATATTGAAGGTGTTTACAGTACTGCCAACCGTACCGATATTTTAATACAGGTTCCAATGTCGTCTTTAACAAATAAACCGGATGATAAAGATTTTAAAAAGATAGATCGCGCAAAAATGGATGACCCTGGCAGAAGCATTAATTTAAGGGCAAGGGATGGGGATGATGGACAGGTTAAAATAAGCCTTGATCTTTTTAATAAGTATAAAAAAGAAAAGCGGCGTAAACAAAGAGAAAAAGATAACAAATAAGCAATTTGCATTAATGATATTGAATGATGAATATTATATGCAGCATGCCCTGCGCGAAGCAGAGAAGGCTTATGAAGAAGATGAAATCCCCATTGGCGCTGTAATCGTCATCAATCAAAAGATTATTGCAAGGGCACATAATATGACGGAGCAATTGAATGATTCTACCGCGCATGCAGAAATACTGGCACTTACTTCAGCTTACAATTTTCTCGGCACCAAATATTTACCCGATGCAACTTTATATGTAACCGTTGAACCTTGTTTAATGTGCACGGGCGCTTTATACTGGAGTAAATTGCAACGCGTGGTTTGGGGTGCAACTGATGAAAAGAATGGACATCGCCGCGTAACATCACCCAATTTTCCGTTTCATCCAAAAACCAAAATACGAACCGGTGTTTTGGCAGAAGATTGCGCATTGCTTATGAAAACTTTCTTTCAGCAAAAACGCTGAAGAAGCTTAATAACACGGCTTATTTTCGATATAAGAAAGAATTAATCTGTTTTTGCCAGCCTCGCATTAAATTTGTTGTCCTTTATAAACAATATTTGTATTTCTGTAAAAACAGAAATCTACAAACAGAAATCTAAAATTTTATAACTATGGCATTCACATTACCTCCGCTGCCGTATGCATACAATGCATTAGAGCCGCACATCGATGAGCAGACAATGAAGATTCACCACGACAAACACCACCAGGCGTACGTAGATAACCTGAATAAAGCAATCGCCGGAACGGAACATGAAAATAAATCGCTTGAAGACCTGATTACTAACGCCGGTAAAATTTCACCCGCTGTGCGCAACAATGGCGGCGGCCACTGGAACCATACTTTCTTCTGGGATATTTTATCTGCTGATGGCGGTGGGCCTTCAGGCAGTTTGGCCGAAGCCATCAACAGTGCCTTTGGTTCTTTTGATGAATTTAAAGCCAAATTTAATGCAGCCGGCGCCACCCGTTTTGGAAGTGGCTGGGCCTGGCTTATTGTAAAAGATGGCAAACTTGAAGTTACTTCAACACCCAACCAGGATAACCCGTTAATGGATGTTGCCGAGGTAAAAGGCACACCCATTCTTGGCGTTGATGTTTGGGAGCACGCTTATTATTTAAAATATCAAAACAAACGCCCTGATTATTTGGCAGCGATTTGGAATGTTATCAACTGGAAAAAAGTACAGGAAAATTTTGATAAGGCTAAATAATATATAAGTGCTTATATAATTTAAAAAAGCTTCGCTCATGCGAAGCTTTTTTATTTTGTTGTTACCGGCAGTTGATATTGTATGGCATCTTCGTTGTGTCACTCCCTTGTACTGCATGTTTTCATAGCAGCTATAAACCCCGGGGCTTTCAAAACACTCGTTTTATCTTACCGCAGTCTAAAGGGAAGGCGCTCCCTTTTACTGCATATTTTACGGCTACAGGTGTTACACACCAAACTGCTTTAAATGATGATCGTAGTGTTTGTAATTAAGAATGCCCCATTCTTCAATCGTCATTTTTCCAAAGAACAGATGTTTACGTTGAAGCAGGGCTGTTTTATCAGTTCCATATAATCTTTCAATCGCATCTTTTAAGGATTGCTGGCTTTCATAAAAATCAGGTGTGTTTTTTATAATGAAATTTGATGCAGTTGGTAAACCTTTTTTCATTTCCGGGCTCGACAGCATTTGTTTCTTTGCTATACTGCCAAATAATTTTCCTATAAGACTTTGTTTGCTTTCTATTTCTCCGGCTGATATTCTTGTAGGTACAATGCAATGTGCCAGCATTTGGGAAACATTCATCTTGCCCCACATAGCTTTTGAGTTGGGATGCAGCTCATCAATCCTGCGAATGATATCGTCTTTATCTTCTCTAATAAAAATATTGCCCATATAAAATTGCAGTTGAGTGATTGTTTTTAATAATTGAAGAATTTAAATCAATGCTTCTTTTACTTTTTGCGGAAGTCCGGTTAATTTTTTATTGGTATAATCATAACAAAGCATGCCTGTTTTGGCTTTGGCTGCAACCTTATATTCATTGCCATGAATTATCTCAAGTTTATAAAAAATATCAAAGCCTCTCGTATTAAAGCCATTGGCAGCAACAGATATTTTTACTTCGTCACCATAATTCAATTCGCTTTTAAATTCTATAGCCGCATCAAACATAATTAACGAAGTGCCTTCAAGCGTTAATTCCGAATAACCAAGGCTGTTTAAAAATTGCATTCTTGCTTCGTGAATAAGAGAAAGAAAACTATCGTTGCCAACATGACCACCATAATTCAAATCGGTAATACGTATTTTGATTATGGTTGAGAATTTAAAATTATCAGGCAGATTTATTTTAATGCGTTCCATGCGATCAGTTTTAAGCCACAAGCAGATCAATTTAAATATTCAATATATCTGTGCAC
>JAEWJV010000337.1 GCA_023386395.1 Bacteroidota bacterium | reverse complement strand
GTGTTGAAATTGAAAAAGGTTTTGAATTATCGCCGCTGCCAAAAGAAACCTTCAGGAAAACAATAGATATTATATTAACGCCTGCCGACGATGAATTGTTAAATGCTGCGGCATGGGAAAATTTCTGTGAACAGCTTAAAACAAAATTGCAACAGCGCTCGGGCGTTAGCAATAATTACAGGATATTATTAAATCAAAAAGTCTAGCAGGTAATATGCAGTCGCTTCCACACACTTTTTTTGGCAATTATGATATTGACTTTAAAGCAGAAGTTATTGCTGCGGAAATGATTGAACATGGCCTGAATGCAGACAGGATAATGATGTTATTATCCGGCGGCTCCAAAAGATCTTTCAGAAACGATGTTACATTAATTGAAGACGAGTTATCTGAATATGATCATAAAGAATATACACTCATAAAAACAAGCCGGGAAGGCATTTATGATATGCTTCCCGAAGGTTTATTTCATCTGCCCACACCACATAAAAATGCAAAGACGGGAAAAGAAATTATCAAAAGCATTAAACAACGCCGGCAGGAAGAAGTAAATGCAAGAAAATTTTTTCTGCCATTTGAAACGACCATCAATTTCCTGCGCATGCAAATGGCCTTGTATGAAAACAGGCTGGATAAGCGTTCACACTATGATGACCTGGTAAGCATATTTGCCGATAAGTGGGAAATATTTCAATACCTTGATGCAAGGCAATCCAACATCTTTATTTTATTGATTCCAATCCTGCATAATCTTCGTGATGACTTTGATGCTATAGAAACTATCCTGGAAGCCATGTTCCTGTTGCCGGTAACAATTTCTTTGCAACAGCAACTGCCGCTGCAACCAGCCAATCCTGCAGTAAGTGTTTTGGGTGATAGTGCACTTGGCATAGACCTAACCACAGGAAATATGCATTTTGATACGGGAGAAGATGAAATTCATATTGTCATTCATTGCAAAAAAAATATAGTGCTGCAGCAATTTATGCCCGGCGGCAATAATGAAAAGATATTGCAACTCTTATACAATTATTTGTTACCTGTACATTTGGATATTGCTACAACCTTTGAATTGGATGCAAGTGATAAAATAACAAAACTTGCTGATGAAAAAAACTTTTATAATAGTGTTTTAGGAGGAGATACCTGGCTTTAGCTTAAGGCAGGTTACTAACATTGCCATCAGCTTTTTGTTTTTCAGTTGCAATTAAGCGTTCCCATTCCTGCTGTTTTTGTTTGTTGCGGCTATGATTGGTTTGAATATCGTAACGGGCATCAACTTCATCCGCTTTCTTTGTCATCTCTTCGTGCAGCTTATTTAATTTATTGTTTAATTCCTGTTCGGTTGGTGCTGATAAAGCTGCTGCTTTTTTATGAAATTCCCTTGCACCCAAAGCAATAATATCATAATGCCCCTGTTCATGTTTCAGTAATGCTTCGGCCACTGCCCTATCCCCGGAAACAACGCTTCTTACAACGCCACAGTTATCGGCTATCATAAATATTTCAACTGTAAATTTTCCTATAACGATGGCATTGTCTTTCCGCTGAAATTCATCTGCATCCAATTTCCAGCTTACACTTATTCTTGCGTCTTCTGTCCTGCCGGCTGGCAGTGAATTGGGAAAGTCGGCCCAGGTTAATATTTTATTGAAATTGATTAAAGCCATCGTGCAAATATAATTGCATGTTTTTTTCAGACAGCTTTAAAGAGATGACACATGAAAACAACAGGCGAATTAAAGAAATAGGATATAAATATATTAAACAACAAAGTTCACAGCAGGCCCGCTATAGCCGCAAAGTTTTTTGACAATACTATTCGCGAAACATTTGCAGTGAACTTTGTTGCTTTATATTTCCAGGCTATGACTACTTATATTCTATTGTTACATTATTCAGTTTTCCCGTAAACTTAAATGGTGTTGTATACCTGCCTGAAACTGGTGTGTTTAAATCCTGCCCTACATCAATGGCATCAATATAACAACCAATATATCTTGCTTCACCTGCAACGATGGGCCTTTCTGCTACCTTTATATTGTTTACATAAATTGCCTCAGTACCGGCAGGCGCATTACTGTTTACACGGATTCTTTTTCCGAATGACTGGAGATACAATCCTGCACCTGATGAGGGGCTGGTTTTACCGGCAAATGTATCTGATGGCTCTACATAATTTAATTCAAATCTTAACTGTAACTTCCCTTCCGGCAACGCATTTGATTCGAGATATTTTGTTATTGTGCCTGTGTTATGTGCCACCTGGAATTTTCCATCTTTAATAAATAAGCTTAGCCCGTCAAAGCTGCCGCCGTTGGCATATAAAGCCCCCTCATTAGCTTTTGCATAATTTTCGATGTTGGCTGTTATAGAAAAAGATTGTGCTGCCAGTTGCGGGCCGGAGAAACTCAAAAACTGATCAACTCCCGGATACAAAACAATTTTATCTGCCATTCCGAAAGCGCTCCTTTTTCTTCCGCCAATGCCGCCGTCTTCCGTGCCATCTATTAATGGATAAATATTGTATTGTTTTGCCTGTGCATCAAACAGGTCTTGCAATTCCTTTAATTTATCCGGATATTTTTTTGCTACATCAATACGCTCATTAAAATCCGTTTTCAAATCATATAATTCCCAAACATCATTGGCAAAACTGGTACCGGTTTGATGATATACTGCTGCTTTCCATCCATCTTTATAAATAGCACGCTTGCCCCTTAATTCATAGTATTGAACAGTATGACGGTCTGCTGCCGCAGAATCTTCAATGGTATAAGCAAGGCTTGTGCCTTCAAAAGGTTTTTGCTCGTAACCATTAATAATTTTCGGAACCGTTAAACCAGCCAAATCAACTATTGTAGGTGCAATATCAATTACATGGCTATACTGGTTGCGAACGCCGGGTGTTTTTATTTTATCAGGCCAGAAAACAATTAAAGGATTATGCGTGCCGCCTTCCGAGTTGGCATCTGCCTTCCACAATCTGAAAGGTGTATTGGTTGCCTGCGTCCATCCGGAAGGTGCATCCATATCAGAAGTTTCTGTACCAAATTCATCTAAATGTTCTATAGCGGCTTTAACCTGTTCTTTTTGCGGCAGCTTATTAATAGCGCCGTTGAAGGAGCCATTGGGGGAACTATGGCTGGAACCGTTATCGCCTATAATGGCAAAAATGAGTGTATTATCTAATTGCCCTGTTTCTTTTAAATAATTAATCACCCTTCCCAATTCATAATCTGCCTGTGTCATTTGCGCTGCATATACTTCCATATGCTTTGCATATAATTTTTGCTGATCGGCTGTAAGGCTCTCCCATGCAGGCACTGTAGGGTCTCTTTGGGGCAATTGGGCATTTGCAGGAATGATCCCTAACTTTTTCTGATTATCAAATACCGTTTCACGATACCAATCCCATCCTTTATCAAACTTTCCTTTATACATGTCACGAAACGCTTTATCGGCCTGGTGCGGCGCATGAATAGCGCCGGTAGCTATATATAAAAAGAAAGGATTTTCAGGGTTGGCTGACCGCTGGTTCTGGATATAGTATATTGCTTTATCAGATAATAAAGTGCTTACGTTTTTGGTATTCGGCTCTACATCAATCACCTGGTTATCTTCATATAAATTAGGATGATATTGATCTGTGTGGCCTAAATGCCAACCGTAAAAATGATCAAAGCCTAACCCGGTTGGCCATCGGTTAAACGGCCCTGCCGAAGTTATATCTGCAAGCGGCGTAAGATGAAACTTACCTACCATATAAGTGTTGTAACGGTTTTGATGAAATATCTCCGAAATGGTTGCTTTATCAAATGGCATAAGGCCATCATAACCCGGGAAACCCAATACGCTGTAATTAAAATAACCCATGTGCACAGAATGATGATTACGCCCGGTTAATAAGGCTGCACGTGTGGGGCCGCAAATAGCTGTTGTATGAAAGTTAGTGTATCGCAAACCATGATTAGCCAGGCTGTCTAAAGTGGGTGTTTGCATTAAACCGCCGAATACGCTGGTGGTGCCATAACCTGCATCATCCAGCATAAACATCAATACATTCGGGGCGCCTTTGGGTGCATGTGGTTTGGGTGGCCACCATTCCTTAGATTCACTGTATGTTTTGCCTATTACGCCTTTATATTCCGTTGCATCATTTTGCGCTTTGGCAGATTGAAGCAGCACAAGCGGCAGCAATAATGCAGCAGATAAATAACCATAAAGTTTATTAAAGATTAATTGTAATTGCATGATGCATTGATTTTTTAAAATTTTAAATATTATTTGTCCCACCATAATCTCGGGCTTTGCAAATCAGTTGTGCCAGATGGTATGTTAGGATTAAGTGTTGCTTCGCTGTTTGGATAAGGAAACCTTCTTGGTATTTCACCATTCGGATTGATGGAAGATGTGCCACCGGTGGCGGGTGATAATTTGGGATAACCTGTTCTCCTGTAGTCAACCCAGGCTTCAGGATTAAGGTAAAGTGCCAGGTATTTTTGTGTTAGTATCTTTTCTTTTTTCTGCTCTGTGGTGCCGGCAAGCTGAACAATTTTTGAAATATATGCTTCCTGTTTTTCTGCTGTGGCAAACGTATCTTTTGCAGAGGTCACCTTGGCAAAAGACGCTCTTACTGCTGCCTCCAGTGATGACTGAGTTTGCGGATCATCAGCGTTTAATATCAGCCTTGCCTCAGCTTCTATAAATCTTGCTTCCGGATAATTGATGATAGAAACAGGCCCCGTATTGACACCATAAAAAGTATTTACGCCAACGATATTTGAAGCGGCAGAAGGAATGCCCGGCAAGGCGCCAACATAGGTGTTAGGAGCAGCAGGTGCGGGCCTTGGCGCTGCAAAAGCTGCCCTCCTTGGATCAACTGGTGCATCTGCTGTATTGCCATTTAAAAGACCAATAAAATAAGCACCCATGCCATACCAGCCGGGCCGGCCTGCATCCTGTGTAAACCAGGGTGAAGCCTGGTTATTGGCCGTTCCAAAAGTAACGGCTATATCGCCGTCGTTATTTTGAATGCCCCTGTAAGCCGTTCCACTGTATAAATAACCCAATGCTTTTATTGCAGCATCTTTTGCATTTAATTTGGAAAGATGCAATGCATACCGCGCCTTTAACGTCCATGCGGCAGCAGTCCATTTGGCTGCATCGCCTTTAAAAATGATATCATCATTGCCGGGTTTTACTGTACCTGTTTGCGAAAGATTGATGATAGCGCTGTCTAAAATATTTTGTATCTTATTATAGATAACTTCCTGCGCTTCGTAATGCGGCGCCAGTATAGAAGCCTGCAGCGCTTCTTCATAAGGAATATCGCCATACGCATCTGTAAGCGTTCCTAAAGAGATTGCCGTAAGTACTCTTCCTATGCCTGCATAGTTCGGCGCATTCAAAGCATTGGCTTTATCAATAATAATAGCAGCATTAATCAACACTTTTGAATAAGCCTTGCCCCAGGGCCCGTTAAAATCACCGGTTGAAAAATTATACCGGTCATCATTTACAGCAAACCCTCCAATACCGCTTATCTGCTGAATAAATAAAGATGAATGAATGGAAAAATCCCCGGCAATATTGTAAGCCAACGCTACTTCTGCACTGGGCAGTAACCCTGCAAGCGGGATATCGGAAGGATTGTTTTTATTGGCATTTGCATTTTCCAATACTTTACTGCACGAAGCCGCAAGTAAGAAAAGTATAAATACAGTATAAAAGAATGTATGTTTTTTCATATCAGTGAATGATTAAATAATTAAAAAGAAACCCTTAAAGAAGCGCCGATACTTTTGGTTGTTGGATAATTAAAAAAGTCTGACCCGAAACCATTGGTAAAGCCGCCACGCAGGTTCACATCAGGATCACTTCCGCTATAGTTTGTAATAAGAAAAAGATTGCGTGCAGACAGTGTGAGGCTTAGCTCAGAAAGCTTTATTTTGTTGATTAATGTGGCAGGAAAATCATACGTTAGGCTTATATCTCTTAAACGCACCCACCATAAATCTTTCTCTATATAAACACTGCCATAATTGATAGTGCTTCTGTACCACGCTTCACCTGGTACAACAGAAATGGTATTGGGTTTTCCACTGGTTAAACCAACGCCGTCAAAAACCGTTGAAGTGTAGCGGTTCTCTGTAATTTTTGCCGCGCCATTGCTTACCAATTGTGCAAGGGTGCTGTTATATATATCAAACTTATAACGGTTATCAATTAAAAAAGAAAGGCTAAACCCTTTGTAGGTAAACGTGTTTCTCAGTCCCGCATTCCACAACGGGTTGGGATTACCTATTACAGTAGGCGATGCATCTGCAACAGGCAAACCATAATTGGCATTGGCTGCGCCATTAATCGTTTCCCTGTCATCTATAATTGTTCTACCACTTTCATTCCTGCTTAAAGCAATGCCGGTGATAACGCTGAAGGGCTGGCCCACCATAATGTTCTGTGTGCCGCCGTTTGTGCTCATCAAAGCTATCTGTGTAATGCCTTCAGCCAGTGAATGCACTAAACTCTCATTGTGCGAAAAGTTTAATGTGGAAGTCCATTCAAAATTCCTGTTCCTTATAACAGTGCCGTTTAAAATAAATTCAAAACCTGTGTTAGTAATCAGTCCCGCATTTGTAGTAAAAGTGTTATAACCTGTAGATGAAGGAATACTTATAGGCAGTATCTGGTCCCTGCTTTCATTTCTGTAAAAAGAAACATCAATACCAAGCCTGTTCTTAAAGAACCGTGATTCAAGGCCTGCTTCATAAGAAGTAATTTGTTCCGGTTTAAGATTTTCGTTACCGAGGTTACCATTTATGCTGTAACCGGCAATGCCGTTAAAGGGAAAATTAAGCGTTTGCCCCTGCACGCTGCCCGTTAAAGTAGTGGATGAATAATAGGTTTGCAAAGCATAAGGTGATGCATCATTACCCACCTGGGCATAAGAAGTTCTCAGCTTAAGATAATCAAGCCAGGCTGCATTAATACCTAAAGATTCATTCAATATCCAGCCTAAACTAACCGACGGATAAAAAAATGCATTCTTGCCTTTTGCCAGTGTTGATGTCCATTCATTCCTTGCTGTAACATTTAAAATCAGCCATTTTTTATAATCCAGTTCTGCACTTGCATAACCTGCAATCAATCTTCTTCTAGTAGTTGTTTGAACAATATTGAAAGTGGATGCATTGCTTATGTTATAAAAATCGGGGAGGTTTAAATTATTGCCCTGGTTTAATGTAGCATTAAGGTTATGATCAAAATAATTATGTCCCGCAATTACTTTCAAATCAAAATCCTTCGACAATTTTTTATGGACAGATAGATAAACATCAGAGTTAAGATCACGGTTTAAGAAATCATAATTCACAATAATGCCTGCCGGAAATGCCACGGAACCTTTGCTGTAAGCCGCCATTCTTTTATCAGAATATATATCTGTTCCAAGCCTGAGCGTGGCAGTAAGCCAGTCAAATATTTTGTAATTGGCTTCTTCCACAAATACAAACCTGTTTACATTATCGGGCTGAGGATTAT
>JAEWJV010000311.1 GCA_023386395.1 Bacteroidota bacterium | reverse complement strand
GCTGTCGGGCATTTCTACAAAGCCAAAACTCTTTCGCCTGCCGGTGTTGCGGTCCATAACAAATCTTGCCGACGTTACAGTGCCGTACAGTTCAAACATTTCTTTTAAATCGGTATCATCAAAATCATTGGGGAATCCCGTAACGAAGAGCTTCATGTAAATAGTTGTTTCAGCAAATGTAATCATTAGCTTATCAAAACAGGCAATTATGCCATAATTTAATCGTTTAAATTACATGATAGGAGAAATTTAACAATAAACGTGTTTTTTAGTCTGCTATGAATTTAATTGCTGCTCTGTAATCGGGCTTCATAAGTTCACAAAAGTCACAGGTATTCCTGATCCTGCGCTTACATTTCAACCTATCAACTATTCACCAGGCAACTTCTCTTTACCTGTCATATTTTCAAACGTGTGTTTTTCTTTTCCAGCATAGCTGTTATAAAGATTACAATAAATGCAACGGCAAAAGAGCGCAGTAAACCGCCCATACCTTCGGAAAGAAATGCGGGGTAATTTATATGGAACAAGACCATAAAAGAATATAAAAAATAGGAGATAAGGTAACAGGTTAACGTGCTGGTGCCCGCCGGTTTTATTATATCAAACCAATTTCCTTTTTTCCTTATATCAATTAAATAGATCAATAAGCTGAAAACGAGAATGCTGGCGCCGGTGCAGACGCCAAACCACGATGGCGTGCCGTGTATTTTTGAAATACCGCCAAACGGCCTTAATAAAAAACCAAGCACTATCATGCCAGTACCTGCAGTAAACATTATCGTAAAAAATTGTTGCCGGCTGGAGCCATTGCTTTGCCGGTAAATAACAGAAACAATAATGCCGCTCATTATAAATGATACTTCAGAGCCGCCGTTTAAAAACCAGCAATATTGCAGTATGCCTGAAACAGGTTTTAGCAGCTCTGTTTGACTAAGCGTTGTATAAATAAGAAAGAAAATAAATGTGGCAAGCAACAATTTTAGCCTGCCATTGCTGAAAAGATAAATTAGTGCACAGGTTAAATAGGCCCATCCTATTAACCCTAAAATGCCCCACCAATGCGGTTGCATCCATACTATGCCATGTGGTGATTCACCTTTATATAAAGCTGCCATTGCTATTAAAATAACAATGCCGGTTGACTGTAAAACATATTGTTTGAGTTTGCTGATGGTTTTATAATCAAGCCAGATAAGAAAAAAGGCAAGCGTGATTAATATTTCCCAAACAGCTTTTGGTAATAAGGTAACTTCCTCATTATAACTTTCAAGGTTTACATGAAAAAAGCCCATAATGATGAGGGCAAGGGAGCGAAGGATAATATGCCCTGCAATAGATTGTTTACTCTGGCTGGATTGCATTCTTTTGTTTAATGCAAAAGGAACGGAAAGGCCCACAATAAAAAGAAACGATGGGAAAATGGTGTCGGCAAAACCCATCCCGTCGGCACTTGCGCTAACATGCTTTATCCATTCGGGAATATTGCTTACACCATCCACATCGTTTACGAAGATCATGAGAAACATGGTAATGGCCCTGAATACATCTATTGATTGCAGGCGGCGTGGCAGTTGTTGCATAACCTATAACTGGTTTGATATAATGCAATAAAGCAAAGTTTCGGCAATAAAAATTTACTTCTTTAAGCAGCAGTCAATAATATTAATGTTATGAAAAATTATTTTTCAACTATTATAGCCTGATTAATATTCAGCTTTTGCTTTAACTGTTGTAGTGTCTGTAATTAATGTAGGCACAATATAGCCGCCGCTGTCAAGCTGTGTTTTGGAAAATGCCTGCTGCAAACGCGGCCAGTCCTGCTTTGTAATTAATGTTTTATAAAGATAGATTGATTGTAATTTGGGCAAGGCCTTTAATTCACTTACACCTTGTGCCGAGATCTTTGTATTTACAAGATTTAAATAGCGGAGATTAGTAAGCGCCGTTAAGCTTTTTAAACCGTTATCAGAAACATGTGTACCATCTAAAAATAACCTGATAAGATTATTGCATTGCGCAATTGTTTTTAAACCTTCATCATTCATGTTTGTACCACTCAGTTTTAAAGAAACCAATTGTTTACTAAGTTTTGCTATCAGCTGCAAATCATTATTGCCAACAGTTGTATCGTTGATAAAACTTACTGTGATATAATTGCTGTTTAACGCAACCGGCAATACGAGGATGTTTTTTGCTTTCAGTTGTGTAACCACACTTGCATCGGCTGGTTCAACCGGTGAAGTGGGAAGATCAGATGTTACTTTTATTTCAGGGCTTACATTTTGTAAAGCAACTAATACAGGTTTTATTTTATCATCCTGTGGAAGCTGGTTTACTTTTTTATCAAATGATGCGCCGTTTGAAATCCACCAGTGTATTAATGCAAGTTGTTCTTTTGTTGGCTGCGGCTTTTCTTTGGGCGGCATGTGGTCATCATCGTAGTCCGGCAGCCACATCCTTTTTGTAATTTCACTTGCATCAGCATTACCCGGTTCAATCACAATACCATCCTTACCGCCTTTCATTAATCTCAAACTATCATCCATTCTTAGCTTGCCTTTTTGCTTGTTAGCCCCATGGCAGGAGTAGCATTTTGTTTGAAAGATGGGCTGTATAACATCTGTATATACCTGCGCTTCCTGCACATTGGCAATTGGTTTTATAGTCATTGATTCAACCGTATCATCATTAAAAATATTTTTAAAAGGCCTGGACAAATAATCAGAGCCATGCGTAAGCGATCCGCCCAGGTGCCCGGTTAACGCTATTAAAATTAAAAGCGCAACAGACAATAGTGTTTTATTTATCTTAAACCTGTTATTTTTTTCTTTAGCATACAAAACAAAAGCCACAAGCGTTGTAGCAATACCCATCCACATGTGCCAGCTTGCAATATTTTTATTATAATCATCAGTTATAGAAAGCAGGTAACCGGTAATGCAGGCAAACAAACCCATTATTGCGCCGGCTAATAATATTATGGGAACAGCATGTTGAAATATTTCATATTTCTTTTTTCGGGAAAGCCATTGCAGCAATAAAGCAACGAGTAAAATGCCAATGGGTAAATGAACAAGTAATGGATGGAAATGGCCGAGAAATTCAATCATAAAGAAAAGGCTACAAGCTGTTAGCCTTGAGCTGCGAGCTTGATGATGCGCAATATTCAGAAAATTAGTTTATTTGAAAATGCCATGTGCATTTTTTGTTCTTCATCTATTTTGCTTAAAACAGAATTGCGGATATCTGTATTTCCAAAGTTTACTGCTTTTGCAATTAGCAACTGCGTTTCGAGCTCAAACGACGAGCCTAATGAAATCTCTATAAATATTTTATAATTTTTCTCACTAAGCCTGCTGCTTCCTTCAGCAATGTTGGATGGAATTGAGACTGCTGATCTTGTTGCCTGTTGCGTAAGACTGAATTTTTCAGTTGCAGGAAACGTTTCAGTTAATTTGTACATTTCAACTGCTATTTCAAATCCTTTTTGCCAAATTTTAAGTTCTTTAAAATTTCTCATTTTTTAAAAGTTTAAACACTAATATATTTCATTGAAATTTGAACTAACTGCTCGCAGCTCAAAGCTAATAGCTCACAGCTATTTTTCATATCTCTCCCTCAACACCTTCATCATATAAACATTAATAGCCCATTGATCGGCTAAAGGTTGCTGTGTATATGGAATGGTGGGCAAATAATTCGGCGGGCCAAATTCTGTGAGAATGGTAAGTGTATCACCTTTTTGTTTTTTCATTTCAACAATTTTATCCCACCATGCAAAATGTGCTTTTACGGCATCACTCCACTCCGGTGCACGTGGATCATTTACCTGTGGCCCTTCCTGGTGGCCAATGCGCGCATGCACATGATCCACCCTTGGCAAAACAAGATCAACTGTATCCTGCTGGTCTTCCAGTAAAGTTTCATGCACATTGCACCAGTGCGATATATCTAAAGTAAAACGT
>JAEWJV010000102.1 GCA_023386395.1 Bacteroidota bacterium | reverse complement strand
GGGGCAAACCACACCCCGTGAAATTGCAACCATTATGAATGATATTGTTGATAAGAAACTTATCAGCACAGAAGCCAGCGAAAAAATGCTTCGCCTGCTTGGAAGGCAATACTGGGATGAAGAAGCGCTTAGCCAGGTACCGGCAGGCGTTTTTGTGGCCGATAAGAATGGCGCCGTAGATGAAAGCCGTAATGAAGTGCTGTACGTGAACGGTAAAAACCCTTATATATTTTCCATTTTTACAAAGAATAACAAAGACACAAGCTGGAATGCAGATAATGAAGCCTGGGTGCTTACAAGAAAATTATCCGCACTTTTATGGAAGCATTTTAATAAAGGTTAAAGTGAATTATAATACTAAATACATTTTCCTGGTAGGTACTATATTTTTATGTGGTAGATAAGTATAAATAATTTTTGTTTCTTTAAGTGAAACACGAAAACAGGTAATTCAAATCTTTTGAAAAATGTTTCAGCAAATTAAAACCTATTACAAAACACTTGTTCCTGCTATTACAGATGAAAGCTGGAGCGCATTGGAGGAGTGCCTTACCGTTCAGCATTTAAAGAAAGGGGATTTCTTTGTGAGAAAGGGTGAGATATGCCGGCATGTATGTTTTGTTAATACAGGATTGATGCGCTTGTTTTACCTTGAAGATGGTAAAGAAATATGCACTGCTTTTATAACTGAAAATAATTTTATAAGCGAATATGCAAGCTTTTTAACCCATACCCCGGCTGCACAATACATGGAAGCTTTGGAAGATTGCGAACTGGTAAACCTTTCTTTTAGCAATATGCAAAACCTGTATAAACAGTATCCTGTTTTTGAAATATTCGGAAGAAAGATTGCTGAATATCTTTACCTGTTGCTTTCAAAACATAACACCATGTTGCGCGCCTATACACCCGAGCAGCGTTACCAGTTTTTGCTTGATGAAGAACCTGGATTAATCCAGCGTGTTCCTCAATATATGATTGCTTCCTTTATCGGCATTACGCCTGAACATTTAAGCCGCATAAGAAATAAGCGCTGAGATACGCGTCTGCGAAAATTTTGGCGGATTATTATTTATTGATAAATATCAACGAAAACAAGCTGCATGTAAAAGAAATTTGTAGAACAAATTAAAGCTATGCACCCGGAACAAATATTTACAACAGCAAATATGCTTGCAATGGCAGGATGGATTATACTTATTTTCCTTCCTTCCTGGAAGACTTCCGATAAGTTTATAATAAGTATCATCATAACATTGATGGCGCTTGTTTATACCTGGCTCATGTTTGCAACATTTAAACCTGCAGATATAGAAAGTTTTAGTTCACTAAGCGGTGTAAAAAAGCTTTTTGAAAATGATAAACTGGTTGTTGCAGGCTGGGTTCATTACCTGGCTTTCGACCTGCTTGCAGGCATGTTTATTAAAAACAATGGCATTCGTTATAATATCAATCACTGGTTATTGGTTCCCTGCATGCTGCTCACATTTTTGTTCGGCCCTGCAGGTTTACTGTTATTTCTTATCATAAGATTGATAAAGACAAAGCACTACTTCCCCGCGAACTTTTAGATCATCTCAAAATATAAAAAAATGAAAGCTTTTTTAGCAGAACTAAAAAGGCGCAATACCTTATTGTATTGGTATGGCGTACTTTCTTTTGCCGGTGCATTTATATGCATATTGATGACACAATTATCAGGCACTATTGTACTGGGTATAAATGCATGGATAAAGCCGGCCAAGTTTTTTATTTCAGTTGCCATTTATTGCTGGACAATGGGCTGGATTATGCACTACTTAATAGCGCAGCATAAAGTAAGCAGGTTCTCAAAAATGGTGCTGCTTGTAATGACGTATGAACTTTTTGTAATTACCTGGCAGGCAGCCAATGGCAGGCTCTCACACTTCAACATCACTACTGTTTTTTACCGGCTGCTATTCATATTTATGGGCATTGCTATTTCTGTATTGGCAGCATGGACAGGTTATATAGGCTACCTGTTCTTTAAACAAAAAAGATTTACTGTTTCAAATGCTTATATATGGGGCATTCGTTTAGGTATAATATTGTTTGTAATTTTTTCTTTTGAAGGCGGCGTAATGGGCATGCATCTTGCCCACACAGTGGGCGCACCCGATGGAGGAGAAGGCTTGCCGGGAATAAACTGGAGCAAACGCTACGGCGATTTACGCATAGCCCATTTTGTTGGTATGCATGCCTTGCAAATATTGCCCGTGTTTGGGTTCTTTATAGCTAAAAACAAACGCAGTGTTCACCTTTTTGCGGTTGCTTATTTTCTGCTTACCACTTTACTTTTCATACAGGCGGCAATGGGCATTCCTTTATTATTTTAATATGCTTTTTTAATGCTTATTATTTGCTCTTTAAAAATTATGAGTTGCATTCGTTGTTTTGCAACATCACGCTTCCTTTCTTTTTTGAAAAATAATAAATATCAACATTATTAAGGCTATAGCAACAGCATAGCTGAAGCCCAGTTGTTCCTGGTTTTGCGCCTGTATTGCCAAAGCGATCGTATAAGCAATCAGCGAAGTGATGATATAATTGCCGCCTGAAGTAACGCCTGCCGCAAGCCCGGCCATGTTTGGGAACATCGTAAGGTTGCGGGTAAAATAGTTGGTGAAGTTAAACCCGCTCATAAAATGAATGATCCCGGCAAAAGCAACTAATGTATAGATATTGGTGCCAAAATAAGCTGCAGCAATCATCAGTATCACCATTATTATTTGTACAAGAATGGCGATGAGTGTTTTTTTAAATAATGGTTTATGGAGATTGGCTTTGGCAAGAAAACCGCCGCACATCCATGCAAGGCCCAGAACAAGCGCTGCATACCCCGCAGCCACCGGGCTGTAGCCCATACGATGTTCAAGAATGAAAGCGCCGCTTAAACCGTAGATCATTACTACGCCAAACGATACGCCCGCCATGCCCATACCCACGAGGAATGCAGGTGTAGTGAGCAGCACTTTATAAGAAGAAAGCACATTACTTATTTTGAATTTTGAAAAACTATTCAGCGTTTCTCCGGAGTAAAAAATTTCGCAGATAAATATCAGGCCGCTGTATATGCCGAGAAAATAAAAATTGGCACGCCAGCTAAAAAAATGTTCCAGGTAGCCACCTATGTAAGGCGCTACAATCGGCGCCACACTCCATACGATGGTAATAATGCTGATATAATATTTGCGTTTCTCTCCTTCATACACATCCACAAAAAATGCCCTTTTTGCCACGGCTATAAACCCGATAGTGATGCCTTGTATAACACGCAACAGAATAATGGTATCTATATTGTTTGATGTGGCAATTAAAAAAGAGCTGGCTGAAAATAATACAAGCGAGATCATAGACAATACATATCGCCCATACATATCCAGCAGGCTGCCCACAAAGAACTGCGAAACGCCGTAGCTGATTAAGAAAGATGATAAAGTTAATTGCACCTGTTGTTCGCTCACATGCAAACCGGTAGCCATGTGCGGCATGGAAGGCAAGTAAATGTCTGTTGCCAGGCCTGCCAGTGATACGAGGATGTAAGAGAG
>JAEWJV010000093.1 GCA_023386395.1 Bacteroidota bacterium | reverse complement strand
TTCATTGTTTTCAGTTATCAGATAAGATATTGGTATAAATATTTTCTATTTGCCTGGTCATTTTGCAAACGTCAAAATTGTTGGTAATAGTTTGTCTTGCCGCCTTTCCCAACTCATTTCTTAAAGTTTCATTATTCATTAATTCAAGCATAGCACCGGAAAGCATTTCATCCCGTTGCGGATCAATTAATAAACCATTTTTTTTATGATGGATGATTTCAGAAGAGCCATCCACCTTGGTTGCAATTACCGGTTGGGCCATTGCCATTGCTTCCAGCAAACCAATAGGAAAACCTTCCCATAAAGAAGGCAGGCAGTACACATCGGATGAGAACAAAATGTCTGCAACATCAGTTCTGAACCCTTCAAATACAACATGGTTTTCCAGGCCAAGTTCTTTTACCAACCGTACCGCTGCCTCTTTTAATTCACCATCGCCTACCATTAATAACAAGGCTTTAGGGTTGACCTCTTTTATGCTCTTAAAAGCTTTTATTAATCCCAATGGGTTTTTTTGAATGGTAGTTCTTCCAATAAAACTGAACACAAAAGCATCTGCCGGAATATTCAATTCTTTTCTTAAAGATTTTCTTTCTGCATTGTCCGGGCTGAAATGTTCAACATCAATCCCGTTATAAATAACAGTAGAATTAAAGTTGGAAATATTATCCCTGCCTGTTTTTTGATTGGATGCAGAAACCGAAATATTGCAGTCAGTTTTTTTTGTTATCCATTGCTCAAATAATATGCGTGCTTTTTTTACAGGTAAAGATTGGTCGTCGTGAAACGACCATCCGTGTATGGTATAAACAACAGGCAATCCTAATTTTCTTGCAGCCCAGTAAATATTGGATGTTGCTCTTGTACCGTGTATATGCACAAGATCAACCTGTTGCTGCTGCATCAGCTTTTTAACTTTATTCCATGTGCTAAAATCAAAAGCTTTTTCAGAGGGGATTACGAAATTGTCAATGCCTGTATGGTTTAATTCAGTAATCATTTGCCCGTCGGTAAAAGAAAGCACTACCGGTTCAAATATTGTTTTATCAATATGCTTTACAAGGCTTAAAATGTGCGATTCGCCACCGCCCACTTTGCCCTGCCGTATGGCCTGAAGCACTTTTATTTTTTTCTTTTCCATTATTCAAGCCCTATTATTAAGCGGCGTTTTTACACCACCTTTCATACCATAATTGAAATACTAAAATGTTCCATACTTTCTGGTAAGTTACCCGCTTGCCCTGCAGGTAATCTTTGCTTAATTTCATAACAGGGCCGTTATTGAACAAGCCTGTTTCATTAAGTTTTTCTTCGCTCAAATAATAATTGATCTTTTCTTTCAGCTCATCTTTAAACCAAACGGTTAACGGTGCAATAAATGGCATTTTCGGCCTGTCCATTAATTCCTTCGGAACGTACTTATGCACTATTTGCTTAAGAATATATTTGTTAGTATGGTTGCGTATTTTTAAATGTGCCGGAAGTTGCGCAACAAATTCAATGATGCGGTGATCAAGCATTGGCTCACGGCCTTCAAGTCCTACTGACATTGTAGCACGATCAACTTTCACAAGGTTGTTATCAACCAAAAAAGTTTGATAATCTATAGCCAGTAATTTGTTGAGTGAATTTACATCTCCGGATAATTTACAGCCGCTTTCAAAATTTGTTTTATAACCTTCATATTTATGTTTCAGAAAAACATCTGCTTCTTCTTCTGTTATATATTGACTGATATATTTCATGGCCGCTGCCGGCGATTTTTCTTTCCAGATGTTCTGCATCTTTTTATATCGCGTCGCAAAATTGTACTGCCTGTTGAAATATGGAATGCTCTCGGGATTAATGTAAGACATTACATTGCCGAAGAGCGATTGCATAAAAGGGGGTACGGATTCCGTATAACGGATTGATTGATTAAACTTGTTATAACCGGCAAACACTTCATCGCCGCCATCGGCAGAAAGTGAAACTTTTACATGCTGGCTTGCCAGCTTGCTCACCAATGCTGTCGGCACAACAGAATTATCCGCAAAGGGCTCGTCATAAATTTCAGGCAGCTTATGAAAAACATCTGCTGCATCCGCAGCGGTTATATACCATTCATGATGGTCTGTGCCAAGATATGCTGCAATCCTTTTTGCTTCAGGCGCTTCATTAAAAGCGGCCTCTTTATAGCCTATTGTAAAGGTTTTTAATTTTTCTGTCCTGTTTTTTTGAAGAATGGAAGCAACGCTTGTACTGTCATAACCGCCGCTTAAAAATAAACCCACCGGAACATCGGCTACCATGCGGTATTCATAAGAGGAGATGAGTAGCTTCTCCACTTCATCAATCGCTTCATCTTCAGAAATATCAAACGTTGGTTTATTGTAATAATTGCATACATCCCAATACCTGGTTTCTGTTATATTTTTTGTTGCCAATGACAGCTTAAGATAATGTGCCGGCTTTAATTTGAATGTATTTTTAAAAATGGTATGCGGTGCGGGTATATAGCTGTATTGAAGAAACAGCGAAAGGCTGTTTACATCAACCTCTTTTTGAAAAGATGGATGCTGGTGCAGGCTTTTTAATTCTGATGCAAAAAGCAAAATATTATTATTCCAATAATAATACAATGGTTTTACGCCGGCCCTGTCTCTGCATATTGTTACTTCATTTTTAGCTGAATCATAAATAATATAGGCAAACATGCCGATGAATTTGTTTACAACGGCATCGCCCCATTTATGATAACCTTTTAAAATAACTTCAGTATCTGATGTTGAGTGGAAAGAATAACCTGCTTTTATTAATTCTTCACGAATCGAATTATAGTTATATATCTCACCATTGAAAATCAAACTCAGGTTTTCAAAATGCATGGGTTGGCGGCCATTGGCGGACAGATCGATGATTGATAACCTTCTTTGCCCCAAACCTATTGAAGCATAAGGATTATCAATTACTTCATAACCTGCATCGTTTGGGCCGCGATGTATTAATGCATCCGTCATCTTCTGCAATACGGACGCAGAAGTGTTTTTAGTAAAGTCAAAAAAGCCGGCTATTCCGCACATAATTCAATTTTTTTAAGGTTGCTATTTGATAGGTTCCATGCAACAC
>JAEWJV010000032.1 GCA_023386395.1 Bacteroidota bacterium | reverse complement strand
AACCAATAGAAGATATTGTTATTACAAAAGGCGGCTTTTGTGCGGTTACCAGCCTGAAATTTCCTTTTTCATCGGTATAAGTGCCGTCGCCGGTGCCCTTAACAATAATTGATATGGCAGCAAGGTTTTCTTTTGTGGCGCTGTTCTTAATATTTCCTGTAATTATGGTTGGCTGTTGAGCAAAAACCTGGTTAGCATTTATAATACAGAAAATAATAAAGAGCAAGAGAGGCAGTTTCTTTTGCATAGAAAAGTTTTAGCAATACAATAATAATACTTGTTGTAAACAATCGAAATATTAATACACCAAATTATAGGTATTATTTAGTTAGATGAAGTTAGATTATTTTTTCTGAATCATTTTGTGCGCTTCCACATCTCTTGTAGGTTTGTATTTATATGAAAAAACAACAATTTGAATTTGAAGGCCAGACTGGTTTTTATAGCGGCAAGGTGCGGGATGTTTACACAATAAATAGTGATATACTGGTAATGATTGCCAGTAACCGCATTTCCGCTTTTGATGTTATTCTGCCCAGGCCAATTCCCTATAAAGGACAGGTTTTAAACCAGATTGCGGCTTATATGCTCGATGCCACAAAAGACATTTGCCCCAACTGGCTTTTGAAAGTGCCCGCGCCCAATGTTTCCATTGGTAAAAAATGTAAACCATTCAAGGTTGAAATGGTAGTGCGGGGCAACCTGGTAGGCCATGCCTGGCGTACTTATAAAAACGATAAACGTATTTTATGCGGCGCCTTAATGCCCGAAGGTTTGAAAGAAAATGATTTCTTTCCCGAACCCATAATTACGCCAAGCACCAAGGCCGATGCCGGGCATGATGAAGATATTGATCCGGATGGCATTGTTGCCGGCGGCATTGCTACAAAAGAAGAATGGAAAATACTGAGCAATTATGCATTAAAACTATTTGCATGCGGCAAAGAAATTGCGGCCAAACATGGTTTAATTCTCGCTGATACCAAATATGAATTTGGCAAGATTGGCAATGAAATCTATTTAATGGATGAAGTGCATACGCCGGACAGCTCAAGGTATTTTTATGCCGATGGTTTTGAAGAACGCCAGCGCAAAGGCGAACGCCAGAAACAGCTTAGCAAAGAATTTGTGCGTGAATGGCTGATTGAAAATAATTTTATGGGCAAAGAAGGGCAAACAATACCGGAAATGAGTGAAGACTGGGTGAACACCATTTCGCAACGTTATATTGAATTATATGAAACGGTAATTGGTGAAAAATTTGTGCCGCAGGAATTGAGCGATGAAGAAACGTACGGGCGGATTGCTGAAGCACTGAAAGAAGTTGAGTAGCTGATTTGGTTAATAAGTTGATCGGATGGAAATGATTAATGTACTGTCATATAAGCTAATCAACTTTTCAACCATTTAGCCTCGGTCTCAAACGAACTTTACTTTTATTAAAAATATTACGCCCTTTATCAACACCTTTGCGTATTTGTTTTTGTCTTTCCAAAGGAAGATGGATGGTTTCTTTACATTCGGTGCTGCAGCAGCCATCATATTTTTGTTTGCATGCCTCACATTGAATAAATAAAAGATGGCAGCCATTATTGGCGCAGTTGGTATGTGTATCGCAGGGCTTGCCGCATTGATGGCATTTGGCAATTACATCTTCTGTAATGCGTTCTCCCAGGCGGTTATCAAAAACAAAGTTTTTGCCAATGAATTTTGAAGGCCGGTTATTTTCTTTTACCTGTTTTGCATAATTAATAATGCCGCCTTCAAGGTGAAAAACATTTTTAAAACCATTATGCAGCATATAAGCGCTTGCTTTTTCGCAGCGTATGCCGCCGGTGCAATACATAATGATGTTTTTTTCTTCCTTGCCTTTCATCATGTCAACGGCCATGGGTAATTGTTCGCGAAAAGTATCTGAAGGCACTTCAATGGCTTTTTCAAAATGGCCCACTTCGTATTCATAATGATTACGCATATCGATAACAATCGTATCATCTTTTTTTAGCAGTTCATTCATCTGCTCTGCATTTACATAGCGGCCTTTATTTTCCATGCTGAAGCCGGGATCTGTTATGCCATCGGCAACAATTTTCTCCCGCACTTTTACAGATAAAACCCAGAAGCTTTTACCATCATCATCTACTGCAATATTTAAGCGCAGGTTATTGAATTCGTTGATTGAATACAGGAACGTTTTAAGCGCTTCAAAATTGGATTTCGGCACACTTACCTGCGCATTGATGCCTTCTTTGGCAACGTAAATTCTGCCGAATACTTTTAAATTATGTAAGTGCTTATATAAATAATCCCTGAACTCCTGAGGGTTCTGAACAGGAAAATATTGATAGAAACTGATCGTTATTCTCGGTTCAGTTTCTTCATACAGGCGGCGCTTTAATTCTTCGCCGGAAATGCGGTTATGTAATACAGCCATTGTGTAAAAATTTCAGACCTTACTTGAAGCAAGGTTCCATTAAACAATATGGATTCCGTTGCAGGCGGAACAAAATTGGATGCAAATATAATGTACCATTTTTATTATGGTTTTTTGCGGGGGAAAGATTAAGAAGTGTTTGCAACAATTGAATATAGTTTTGACACTTTAATAAATGATAGGTTATGCAGCTAAAAGAAGCTATAAGTCTTATTCAACATGAACTTCCGGAACATGCAACTGTTTGGGCGGATTTAGGTTGTGGCGATGGATTATTTACTAATGCACTCTCCCAATTACTGGTAGATGCAAGCCTGATTTATGCAGTTGATAAAAGCAACAACGCATTAAAGCATGTTACCGTGAGAAAAGAAATTAAACTTGAAAAACTTGCTTTGGATTTTGTGGAGGATGCACTTCCGCTTAAAAATTTATCCGGTATTTTAATGGCCAATGCGTTTCATTTTGTGAAAGATAAAGATGCATTCATCCAAAAAGTTTTTAATTGCCTTAATGAAAATGGGTACCTGATAATGGTTGAATATAATACGGATGTTGCCAATATGTGGGTGCCTTATCCCATTAGTTTTAAAAACCTTAAAAGCTTTTTGAAACGTATGAATGGAAAACAAAAAAACTAAACGAATTACCATCACGCTTTGGCGGCAGCATGTATTCGGCTATTATTTCCAAATAGATATTTTATTATGGTGAGAGCGTTACCTTTTTTCCTGTTTTTGCTGATTCCCTTGCAGCTTCTAATATTTTCACCACAATTAAATTTGTTTCCAGCGATGAAGGGTCATACCTATCTTTTATTTCTCCTTTTAAAGCCGCTGCGAGGTAAGTCAAATTATCTTTATAGATGAGCGGTTTTGTTTGCACAGCATGATAGTTTGCCGTATCCCTTCTTTCAAGCTCATTATTATTCAAGGCGTGCAAATAGGCCTTCTCTCCAAACACTTCAAAATCTTTTATACCAAAGGGCCAGTTCCACGAAGCTTCAATTATGCCTGTGGCTTTGGGATATTCAAGCAGAATAGTTGCGTCATCATCAACCTTTGGATAAATGTTTGGTTTTATATGACGCGTAATAGCTGTTACTGCAACTGGCGCCTGACCTTTCATCAGCCATGTCATCAAATCGGCGCCATAGCAGCCGAAATCAATTATAGCGCCGCCGCCATTTTTAACCGGATCGGTAAGCCACTTCAGGAAATATTTGCTGCAGCCAATTTCAACCGGGCCCTGGTGCCCGTCGTGCACAATCATTTTTCTTACTTCGCCAACAGTCTGTTCGTTATTGACAATATCATAAACCTGCTGGTTGCTTGGGTACCATGTGGTTTCATAATTGGTTAATAATTGTATATGGTATTTTCTTGCGAGCATCGCCATTCTTTCGGCTTGTGCAACGGTTGTTGCCAAAGGTTTTTCAACCATAACTGAAACACCTTTTGGTGCGCAGGCTTCCACAACAGCAAGATGGTCTGCAATAGCATTATAGGCCAATACAGCATCTGGTTTTATGTGTTGCAGCATTTCAGTAACAGATGTATAAAAAATAGAATCGGGAAGCTGGTATCTTTCTTTATAACGTTGCACCAGTTCAGCATTTGGTTCAGCGATGCCAATTATTTCTACCTCACCATTTTTATATTGGTTCATTAAGCCATAAGCATGATCATGATTAAGGCCTGCAACACCCACTTTAAGCGGCTGGCCGTAGGAAGCAACGTAAAGCAATAAGCAAGCAAGTATTAAATAACCTGTTCTATTAATATCTCTGTATCTCATAATAAGAGTTAAAATGTAAAAGTATTGTAATGAAGTAAACTGAAAACGAATATAACGCAAGACAATGTAGCATGGAATCTACGGCATTGTAATGGTTTAGAGCAAAGGTTTTGTAAAATGATCAAACATTTATTAATGAATGTTAATTTTGCCACATGAATTTTGAATACAAACATTTATTGCCTGGAGATTTTAATGATAACTCACGTGTTTGGATTTACCAGGCAAGCCGTTTATTCACCATAAGTGAAGCCTTGCAAATTGAAGATATTTTAAATGATTTGGTAAAGAACTGGAACGCACACGGCGCACCTGTAAAGGGCTATGCCAATTTATTTTTTGGCCAGTTTATCATTTTAATGGCCGATGAAACGGCAACCGGCGTAAGCGGATGCAGCATTGATAGTTCGGTGCGTATTATTCAGCAGATAGAAAAACAGTTTGGCGTTGAAATGTTTAACTGGCAAAACCTGGCTTTTGTGGTGAAAGATAAAGTGCAGGTTGTACCGCGCCAGCAGTTCAGTTATGCGCTGGAAAATAATTTTATTTCGCCCGATACATTATTTTTTAATAATGTTGTGGCCACGAAAAAAGAATTGGAAAACAACTGGATGATTCCAGTAAAAGATAGCTGGCTTAAAACAAAAATTAAAACAGCAGTTCATTAAACCAGGCGGAAGTAGCTCATCCGGTAGAGTATTAGTTTCCCAAACTAAAGGTGGCGGGTTCGAGTCCCGTCTTCCGCTCCATTTCTCTCTCTAACGTTTTTAACTTACACCATCGCTGCCATTCTGTCTTAAATCATTAGTTTTGCAAGCTAATTTTTATACATGCAGGATCTGGTTGCAAATAAAGTACACGATGAGGCAAGGCAGGGTGAAGCTTTTGCGCCCTTTGCCATCGACGACAATCAATACAATAAAAAGTTTTATATAGAAAGTTATGGCTGCCAGATGAATTTCAGTGACAGTGAAATTGTGGCTTCCATTTTACAGAATGAAGGCTTTGGTGCCACCCGTAATTATGAAGAGGCCGACCTGGTATTGCTAAATACATGTTCCATTCGTGAAAAGGCAGAACAAACAGTTCGCAAACGTTTGACTGAATTCCGGAAGATTAAAGATGCAAAACCCGGGCTGCTGGTAGGTGTGCTGGGATGCATGGCGGAAAGGTTAAAATCAAAATTTCTCGAAGAAGAGAAGCTGGTTGATCTTGTGGTTGGCCCCGATGCTTACAGAACGTTGCCGGTGTTAATTGAAGAGGCAGAAACCGGCCAGAAATCGGTAAATGTTTTACTTAGCCGGGATGAAACCTATGCCGATATTTCTCCGGTAAGGTTAGACAGCAATGGTGTTACTGCATTTATTTCCATTATGCGTGGCTGTAATAATATGTGCAGCTTTTGCGTGGTGCCGTTTACCCGCGGCCGCGAACGTAGCCGCGATGTGTATTCCATCATTGCAGAAGCGCAAGATTTATTTGACAGGGGTTATAAAGAAGTGACTTTGCTGGGCCAGAATGTTGATAGTTATTATTGGATTGATGAAACCAATGGTGAGATTGTAACCTTTGGAAAACTCCTGGAAAAAGTGGCGCAGGTTAGCCCGCAGTTACGTGTGCGTTTCAGTACATCCCATCCAAAAGATATTACAGACGAAGTGTTGCTTACCATGGCGAAGTATGATAACATCTGCAATTATATTCACCTTCCTTTGCAAAGCGGCAGCACGCGTGTATTGCAGTTGATGAACCGCACTTACACAAGGGAATGGTACATGGCCAAAGTAAAACGCATACGCGAAATAATTCCGGATTGCGGTATAAGCTCTGATATTATTGCGGGCTTTTGCACAGAAACGGAAGATGACCATGCGGATACTTTAAGCATGATGGAAAGCAGCGCTTACGACATGAGTTATATGTTCTTTTATTCTGAACGCCCGGGCACTTTGGCGGCAAGAAGGTATAAAGATGATGTGCCGGAAGAAGTAAAGAAACGCAGGCTGAAAGAAATTGTGGAATTGCAAAACAGGCTTTCTTACCAAAGTAATAAACAGGATGTAGGCAAAACATTTAAAGTATTAATAGAAGGTAACAGTAAAAAAAGCGATGCGGACTGGATGGGCAGGAATTCTCAAAATAAAGTGATCGTTTTTCCGAAAGGAAATTACAATTATAAAAAGGGCGATTATGCTTTTGTGAGAGTGAACGATTTTACACAGGCAACGTTAATTGGTGAAGCGGTAATGGAATAGTTATGAATCAGATAATAAAAAATAAATTACCAGAGATAGTTAAAACCTGCGAACAGATGCAGGTTAAAAGCTTGTATTTATTTGGTTCCGGCGTTCGTGATGATTTTGATAAAGAGAGTGATTTTGATTTTTTGTTTTCATTTAAAAATGATAAAGATGGTAATCTGCTGCCGCCATATTATGATTATTTTGATTTGATGTTTGAACTGGAAAAGATCACTGGAAGAAAAGTTGATTTGGTGGCAGAAGAGAGAATTACAAACAACTATTTTTTAAATAGAATCAGCAAAGAAAAACTAAAAGTCTATGAATGCTGAAACTATTAAGTTTTTATATGATATTCTTGATGGTATATCTAAAATTCAGCTTCATATTCAAAATACATTTTCATCAATCGAGTTCATACAAAACGTTACAATTACAGATGCTGTAGAAAGAAGGCTGGCAATTATTGGAGAAGCTTTATGGAAGGCATCAAAAATTGATAAGTCAATAAATGTTACTGGTCAGAAAAGCATCATATCGCTTCGCCATATTATTATTCATGAATATGATATGATTGATAAAGGAACATTATGGAGAATTATCCAGAATGATTTACCTATTTTACAATTAGAAGTTGAACAAATTTTAAAAACGATAGAGGAATAACGATGGCAGAAATACAAACGATAAAGAACAGGTTTGGAATTACAGGCAATTCGCCGGCGCTCAATTACGCAATACAGGTTGCCATGCAGGTGGCATCAACAGACCTCAGCGTTTTAATTGTGGGCGAAAGCGGTGTGGGCAAAGAATCTTTCTCTCAAATAATACATGCTTTATCGGCAAGAAAGCATAATGCTTTTATAGCCGTTAACTGCGGTGCAATTCCTGAAGGCACCATAGATTCAGAACTTTTTGGTCATGAAAAAGGCTCATTCACGGGTGCAGTTGACAGCCGTAAAGGTTATTTTGAAACAGTAAGCGGCGGCACAATTTTCCTGGATGAAATAGGAGAAATGCCGCTGGGTACACAGGCGCGTTTGCTGCGTGTGCTGGAAACCGGAGAGTTCATCCGTGTAGGTTCATCCAAAGTGCAGAAGACTGATGTGCGTGTAATTGCAGCCACAAATAAAGATTTATACACGGCGGCTCACAACGGTAAATTCAGAGAAGATTTATATTACCGCTTAAGCACGGTGCCCATTCGCGTTCCTGCTTTGAGAGACAGGAAAGAAGATATTGTTTTATTGTTCCGAAAATTTGTGGTTGATTTTGCCGAGCGTTATAAAACCACACCGGTACAGTTAGACGACGAGGCGAAAGCCATGTTAATTAACTACAACTGGCCAGGCAATGTGCGGGAATTAAAGAATATTGCGGAGCAGTTATCGGTGTTAAGTACAAACCAGTTAATAACCGCAACCGACCTGCAGCGTTTTTTGCCTGAAAAGAACATAAACCGCCTGCCGGTTTTGGCACAATCGCAGCATGCAAATGGTGAGTTTAATAATGAACGTGAGATTTTGTATAAGCTGTTCTTTGATATGAAGAAGGATGTTACAGAACTCAAGAAAATGTTTCTTGAAATACTTAAAAATCCTTCATTGGCGGGCAACGCGGCAAATTATACTGCAGAATCCTTACAGCGGGATTTTTCTTTGAACGGTAATGAATATCCAGCACCTGTATTGGCAGGCAATAACCAGGCAGCCGCTTTACCGGTAAATGTGCAGCAAGCTAACCAGGCCGTAATTCTTCCGCATAAAAGTGAAATTCATGAACATGAAGAGGTGGAAGAATCGCTGAACATTATGGATAAAGAAAAAGAACTGATAATTAAAGCGCTTAAAAAACACAGAGGCAAAAGAAAAGATGCTGCATTGGATTTAGGCATTAGTGAAAGAACACTCTACAGAAAGCTGAAAGAATATGATATTAATGAATAGGTTTTGGTCAATGGTCAACAGTCAACGGCCGTCAGTCAACAGGCGGCGATTTTCAAGCTATGGACTATGGGCTATGGTCTGTGGTCTTTTATTTCTTACTTCCTGCGGTATTTATACCTTCCGGGATGTATCTATCGACTATTCAAAATTTAAAACCGTTAAGGTTGGGTTTTTAGAAAATAAGGCCCGTTATGTAAACCCGCAGTTAAGCCCAAAGCTTACCGACAACCTCAGGCAGAAAATAAATAATTATACAAAGCTCGCACTTGTAAACGGTGATGATGCCAGCTATATAATCACAGGTTATGTAAGCCTGTACGATGTTTCATTGTCGGCTATCAGCAACCAGACTTCGGCGGGTAACAGGTTAACGGTGGCAGCCAATATTACCGTGTTGAATACAATAGATAATAAAACGGATAATTTTACCGTAAGCCGCGATTTCGATTTCTCGGCCACACAATCTCTACAACAGGCCGAAGGCCAGTTGCTGGATGATATAATTACGCAGTTGACAGACCAGATATTCAACCATATTTTTTCAAACTGGTAGAGAATAGTATTTTCACCGTACAAACAAAAATGCTGAATGGCTTTACCGGCAGAAAATATTTCGCAGGCTTTATTTGACAAACCCGCTGTTGACGTTACCGAAGATCAGTTGAAGCAATTGGTGGCTGATGAACCTTTCTATGGTGCAGCATATTTTCTGCTTGCTGATAAACTGTATCGTGCAAAACAGCACGGCTATGAGCAGGCTTTGCAAAAAGCAGCGCTGCATTTTGCTGATGAATTATTGTTGCACTATAACCTGAATATTACTGAAGAACAGGCTTCAAAAACAGCACAGCCTGTAATTGAAGAAAAGAAGGAATTGCCTGTTGTAAAGAAAGATGAATTAATTACAGGGCAGCCTTTAGCAACCGTGCAACCGGAAATTGTAAAAGAAGATATCTCTGATACAGAGAAGAACGGTACAGGCATTGAGGAAGCAGAAGAATTTACCCAACCGCCTGGTGAAGAAGATTTCCCGGAAGATGAGACTGTAAGCGAACTGGCGGAAGATGAAATTATTAATGATAAATTAAGCAGTCTTTTGCAGGAGCAGGCGGCAGCTTTTGAAAAACCGGTTGATGAATCTGTAGTAGAAGTGCCGATAGAAACCATGCCGCTGCACCGGGTTGATTATTTTGAATCGCAGGGCATAAAGCTGGATGAGGAAAAGCCCAATGATAAGCTCGGCAAGCAGTTGAGGCGCTTTACAGACTGGCTGAAACAAATGAAAAGCATTAATTCTTCCCCAACAGAACTGAGAAGTGATGAGGCTGGCGAGCAGCAGGTGCAGCATATTGCGCAGCACTCCAATGATGCTGAAGAGGTTGTAACCGAAACTATGGCAGAAGTTCTGGTAAAGCAGGGCAAGCCTGAACAGGCAATAAATATTTATGAAAAATTAAGTTTTATTAATCCCTCCAAATCCGCTTACTTTGCGGCAAAAATTAAGGAACTAAAAGATTAGTAATGGCGCTCATTCTGTTTATTCTTATTGTTTTGGTGTGTATAGTGCTGGGATTGATTATATTGATCCAGAATCCAAAAGGCGGTGGTTTAAGCGGTTCTATAGCTGGGTTTAACAGCCAGTTTATGGGCGTGAAACAAACCAACGATATATTGGATAAAGGCACATGGATATTTGCTTCTGCGCTTGCCGTATTGAGCATTGTGTCTGTTTTATTGGTTTCTAATGTTTCCGGCTCCGGCAGCAACTCATTGCAGGATATAAATACTTCAACTGTTCCAACGCAGCAGGCGCCTGCCAATTCGCAGCAGCAACAGGCTCCTTCAACCCTGCAATTACCTGCAGACAGCAATAAATAATTTAAATTAAAATAATTGCCCGATAGTATAAGGGTAGTACATCAGATTTTGGTTCTGAGAGTCTTGGTTCGAATCCAGGTCGGGCAACAAACGCCTCGCATAAAATGCGGGGCCGTTTTATTTATAGCCAATCACTGCGCATAAATGGGCTATGGCAAATGCCGGTAGGACTTCGTTAATTTTGGTACATTAGCAGGAAATGATTTTATGGAAGATAATTACATAGTTACGGTAACAGAAATTATCCCGAGAACGCATAATGTAAAAACTTTCAGGGTTACCAGGCCCGAAGGTTTTGTGTTTGTTCCGGGCCAGGCTGTTGATTTAAGCCTGAATGAAGAAGGCTGGAAAGAGAATAAACATCCGTTTACGTTTACCTGTTTGCCGGATGACGATTTTTTAGAATTTACTATAAAATTATACGACAACCCACAGGGATTAACCAATAAACTTAAAACCATTTCACCAGGAACAGAGTTTGAAATAAGCAGTGCCTGGGGCGCTATTGAATATAAAGGTGAAGGCGTTTTTATAGCCGGCGGTGCAGGTGTTACTCCCTTTATTTCCATATTCAGGCATCTGAAACAGCAGCATAAACTTGGAAACAATGTGCTGATATTTTCCAACAAAACAGAAGCTGATATAATTTTAAAAGATGAA
>JAEWJV010000511.1 GCA_023386395.1 Bacteroidota bacterium | reverse complement strand
GCTTATGGCTGGCATACACAATCTGTTGCAGATGGTAATGATGTAGATGGTATTGCTGCTGCTATTGAGAATGCTAAAAAAGTAACAGATAAGCCTTCCCTCATTTTAGTGAGGACACATATTGCTTACGGTGCACCTAATGCTGTGGATACAGCAGAATCTCATGGCGCGCCGTTAGGTAAGGAAGAACTGGCGTTGACAAAAAAGAACCTGGGTTTCGATCCCGAGCAATCTTTTGTTGTAGCTGATGAAGTGCTTGACTTCTATCGCAAAGCCGGTTCCAAAGGTGCAGATACCGAAAAGAAGTGGAATGAATTATTTGCGGCCTACAAGGCAAAATATCCGGAACTGGCTGTAGAATACGAACTTTTCAGCAGTGGTAAATTACCGGAAGGCTGGAAAGAAAAACTGCCTGTATTTGGCCCTGATGATGCGATGGCAACGCGCCAGGCATCAGGCAAAACCATTAATGCCATTGCAGATTTCTTCCCTTTGATGATTGGCGGCGCTGCCGACCTTGCCCCTTCAACCAATACACTTATTAAAAATGCCAGCTCTTTTGAAGCCGGTAATTACGGCGGCAAAAACTTTCACTTTGGCATTCGCGAACACGCAATGGGCGCTATCTTAAACGGTATGGCGGTTACCAAAGGCTTTACGCCTTATGGTGCAACGTTTTTAATTTTCAGTGAATATATGCGCCCACCCATTCGCCTGGCAGCTATTATGCAGTTAAAACCCATTTATGTTTACACACATGATAGCATTGGTCTGGGTGAAGATGGCACTACCCATCAGCCGGTTGAGCAATTGGCGTCTTTGCGCTCTATCCCAAATATAACGGTGATACGTCCCGGCGATGCAAATGAAACAGCACAGGCATGGCGAGTTGCGCTGGAGCATACTGGCGGCCCGGTTGCAATTGTGCTTTCAAGACAAAAATTACCTTCTTTGGATCAAAGTAAATATGCAAAGGCTTCTAACCTGGAAAAAGGTGCTTATATTTTATCTGATGCGGAAGATGCACAGCTTATATTAATAGCAACCGGAAGCGAGGTTTCATTAGCTGTGAAAGCCCAGGCGGCGTTAAAACAAGAAGGCATTGCGGCAAAAGTAGTAAGCATGCCATCGTGGGAATTATTTGAAAAACAGGATGTAGCTTACAAGGAATCAGTATTTCCAAAAGCCTTAAGAAAACGTGTTTCAATTGAAGCGGGTTCTCCCATGGGCTGGCATAAATATGTTACCGATGAAGGCGATGTGATAGGCATTTCAAAATTCGGTGAATCTGCACCTGGAGATGTAGTAATGAAAGAGTATGGCTTTACAGTGGAGAACGTTGTAAAGAAAGCAAAAGAATTATTGAAGTAACTGGAGATGTATTGTATAAAAAGACCGGGTTGTTACAAGAAATAACAACCCGGTTTTTATTTTATGTCAGAATTAGAATTACTTACTGGCCTTCCATTTAATATTGGGATCTACTGCTATCGTAGCTTTTCCATTACTATATATAGAATTACTAGTTGTATAAGTTGGATATGTCCTGTAAACACGTACACCAACATCAGTGTTGGTGCCAATTATATTACCATATACAGTAAATGTTGTATTTGTAGTAGGGCTTGTATAACGTGTGTCAATCATTATGCTCGCCATTCCATTTGCTCTATGACCTGACAAAACCCCAGTATTGGATATTTTATTATTTGTGATAGTAAGCGGACCGGCTCCCAAGGAAGATATACCCATCGTAAAGGTATTGCTGATTGTATTATCGTGCACATTGGCTGTAGTGTAACCTCCTAAGCTTATACCAGAGCCCTGACCGTTCGTGTTATACTCAAAGCCACAATTGGAAATAGTATTGCTATAAATTTCATTAGTACCTTCTGATGCACAGGATAATTGTATGCCACTCCTGTTAGTATTACTTATTTTCATATTATGTACTTTAATATTACCCAGGCGTAACGGTTTTGGATAAATTACTTTCCCATTACACGTAATGGCTCTTTGACCATTAGGATCTGTGCTACCCAAATACATACCTTCCTGGTTGCAGGATTGGATGTGGCCATTTCGAATATGAATATTCTTGATAACCCAGTTAGGATATTGCAGGCTATCAGCGCAGGATGCTTCTTGTTTTACCCAATAGCCATAGGTCTTATTATAAATATCCACCCTTGCAATTTCTATATCTGATGAGCGGCCTTGGATAGTAACACCAACACCATTATTGACTGTAGAAGAAATACGAAAGCCGTAAAAATCTTTTGTACCGTTTCCAATGACTTTTATATACCTACAATTGGTAAACGAAAATCCTGAAGAAAGCTGAACCTGTGAGTCTTGATTTATAATAACAACTTTCTTACCTGCTTCACCACAAACATTTTCCAGCGTGCAATAACTCCATTTTCCTGTTAAAACGAAGGTATCTCCCGGTGAATAGGAGAAATTCTTACCATTAATATATAGCCCTTGATCACCACCCTGCTTTAGCAGGATACGCTTAGGCTTTGCTGTTGCATCAGATTGTTCAGAAGATTGGACTGCGTCTGAAGATGAAATTGGGGTTTCCCCGGTTTTTGTACATGCATACCATGTACTTACTGCTAATAGCAGAAATAACAATTTTCTCATTCTTAATGAATTTTAAGGCTTTTTTGAATTTGTAGAAAAAAATTTACAAGCGCTGAGCCATCAAAAAACATTCCCGAATAAAGACTAGTGTTACATTAACATTATTTTACAAAAACAAATGTTTGTTTTTAATTAACCGGTAGTGATCACAGTTTGTGAAGAAATGACAGTATTCTTTGGAAGGGAGCTTCCAGCGTGTTTCCTTTTCTTTTTATAAGTAAATAAAAACCACGCAAAATTGTTATAAATAAAAAGATTATAAATAATTATTGATGCTATACAGCCGGCAGTAATGCAGGAGATAAGTATAATATACACGTTATGAATATCTAAAACATGCACCAGGAGCGTTCTTGTAAAAGCTGCTATCATAACATGCATCACATATATATAAAGTGAATGATAGCCTAATATTCTCAACCATGACATTACATTTAATCTTTGCAGCATGAATGAAAACGCAAGCATCGTAAAACAACCTGTAAATGCAATTACCAAAAATTCGGCCCGCATGGTTACAGTTGTGAGATAATACATGTCGTGGTTTAAATAAAATGTTTGGGCAAGGATAAAAAAAGGGATAGCAATTAATAATGTAAGGGGATTTTTAAAAAAGTTTTGAACCTTTTCATGAAAAAACAACTGCGATATTGTATCGCCCACGGCAAAGAAAATATAGAATTCCATCCAGTCTGAAATCATGCTTACGCTTTGCATATAAGGTGAAAAAAAATAAAATCCCAAAGCAATAAGTAACAATAGCCACCATTTTTGCGTCACATGCTTTTTTATAAGGATATATACAACAGCAGCATTAAACAGTGCGGGCAAATACCAAAACTGGTCTAAGTTTCTCGGCTGATAAAATATATACGTATAATCAATAAGACCCCGGTTTGAATTTGTGAACCCGGATGAAAAAATCTGCAAGGTTATTTGTATGATCACCCATATAAAATAAGGATACAGTAATGTTTCAAACTTATTCTCAATGTATTGGTTTACTGTCCTTTTTCTCAGGCTCAGACTTGCAAAAATGCCTGAAAGCATGAAAAACAAGGGCATGCGAAAACTGTAAAAAACCAGGTTCGCCTGTTCAAGATAGGGCGGTATATATTCTCCGCTGCCTTCAATGCCAAGTAAGGAATGCCTGTAAACAACCAAAACAATAGCAATACCTTTAAGATAGTCAACCCAATGCAGTCTGCTTTTTTGTAGGGCAGGGAGATTGAACGCTTTTGAAACCCAGCTTTGTTTTTGTACCTGGTTATTATTCATGGGAAGCTGGTTTTAAAAAAGGAAGTTCTGAAGCAGGCTGCTGTACAACCTGAATATTTGCTTTTTCTGTTTTCTTCTTTGTAAAAAGGGAGTCTTTAAGTTTAAGAAACCTGGATTCGTAAACCCTGAAACTTAAACTTGCAAACAGGTAAACAGTTATAACAAACGGAATAAAAACAACTACCTTCAAAGCAAGATTATCTGTTGTAAAAATCCGGTTGCATACATACTCAAGAATAGCCCAGTGAAAAAGATACATACCATAAGATACTTTGCCAACATTAACCATCCAGTTGGTTTCAAGCAGCTTTCTTACAGCGGCAAATGCTTTATTGCTGTTATAACTAATCAATGCAAGAATAAACGAAGCAAATAAAAAATTCAGAATTGTGTAATGCCAAACATGCTGGTATAAATGTGTTTGACCAGAATTATATCCCAAATCATTAAAATAATATTTACCGGAATCTGTATTAGTGAAGTTGATAATGCCTGCAATAATTGCAATAACAAGCGCACCCGTAAAAATCCGTTGCGGTTTTTTGATCTTCTTATCCAATGACAAAACAGGGATTAATCCACCCATAAAAAATGCATCCAGGTGGCTCAGCGTATTCCAGTAAACAATATCGGCAACAACAGGCTCCGTCATGCCTTTTGCGGTGTAATAC
>JAEWJV010000510.1 GCA_023386395.1 Bacteroidota bacterium | reverse complement strand
TTGTTACTGTAAGTAGCATACCGCCTGCCGGCTTCGTTTAAAATGGTTATGGCATATTTACGGGAAACAACTGCCCGGTCAATACCTTTTATTGAAATCTTCAGCTCTTCATACCGTTTTACGGCATTTGCTTTACCAGTAAGCGAATCAGGAATAAGCATTACATTAAACGATTGTGCTTTTGCCAAAACTATGTTTGTACAAAAAACAATCAAAAGCAGTTTAAAGGTTTTCATATTTCTTACATTTTCTTGAATACAATCTGTTCGTTTTGCTTTTCTACGATAAAGGCAAAAAAGTTGCGCAGGGTTTCATAGTCTTCCGGTTCAAAAGTTGCCTTGTTCAGTTTGGTGCGGCAGCGCAGTTGAATATTGTTTCCACCCGCCTGTATCAAATATTCAAACATACCTTCGCCGCCATTTAAAGAAACACGGGCAGGCTTTGGCAGTTCATCCACTTTATACCCGGACGGGATTTCCATATTCAGTATATACACCTCGTCTATGCAATAAGGAATCTCAACGGGATAAAAACGTTGCGCCGCTTTAAAAGGATTTTGCTTATAGGCGTCCGCTGTCATCATCGGCGAGAAATAAATAATATCCTCATCGGCATGAAAGTTTATGTCGTATTGAACGGATACCGGCATTTCTTTTTGATCAAGGGAATCAATAGCGGTATTGCTGAGATTTACTTCAAAAGGATAAGCTTTTTTGATGTCCTTAAAATATTCCTCTTTATTGGTTTTCTTCATCTTCTCGCGCATATTTTCCGAGCCTATTGCGCCAAAAACGGTTTTATATGTCCCTGTTAATTTTCCATCACCGTCGTTAGTAACAAAGAAGGAAGTAATGGCAGACTCCTTTAAAGAATCTGCTTCCAGGTTAATTAAAGAAGGCATAGAGGCTATTACCCTGGCATTACCGTTATAACAACTGCCACTTAAATGCCCAAAGCCCAAAACAGGATCTGAAGCATCGAGCAGGTATTGTTTATCATCAATATCCAGGCGGGCAATAAGGTAATTAAACCGGCTCATTATGGGATACATGTCATACGTTTTTCCATGGCCTCTTGTGCTCAGCAATACCGGGTCGGCAGTGTAACCGGCTACCCGCAGCATAGTGATCAGCAACATATTTATATCAACCACATTTCCTTTTTTTGACTGCACTGTTTTTTTGGGCGGTTGCGATAAATACCTTGCCGAATTATCTGTGCAGGTATAATTATCCCTTACATATTCATAAATCTTTTTTGCCTTATTCACCGGGTCGGTTTCACCACTTACAGCCGTTTTTACATCATCTTTCAGCCAGCCGTTTTCTTTGCTTAACCCGGCTCCAAAATCTTCATTTTTCATTAGCTGGTCAACCGTTTCGTACCAGTTATGCAGGTAAGTTTTGGGTTGTTGCTCCGGAAACCGTTCTGCAGCAAACTGAAATTCTATACGCTCTACGTGGTTATCGAGCGTGGTAACAAAACTTTCTTCTTTCAATGCCGGGATATCTTTAAAAGCCCAGGTATGTTTTATCACGCCACTCGAAAAATTTACTGTTCTCGATGCGCCGGTGGAGTTTGGTATCAATACATTGAAATTATCTTTTGTTACGGATGTAGTATCTATCGCCGGAATGAGATACCCCTGGTTTAAAACCACGAATTCAAAAAACTGTGGCTGCTCAATAGTAAACTCGCTCCATAATTCCGGATAGCCACCCTGGAAAGTCCACGAAGGAACATACCTGTAAAAAGGGCTGTTGGTAGTGTAAGTATATTCAATTATTGAACCTTCTTTTATATTGGGGAATGTAAATTTTACTACTTCGTAATCGCCGTCTTTATCTTTAAAAATTGAATTCTTATCAACCTTGGTTTGCACCACTTTCCCATTTTCAAGGTTATAGGTAGCTGCCTGCAGGTTTTCTATTTTTTCTTTTGCCGTGCCGCTTTCATACAGGTTTATCTTCACGGTGCTTAAATCATCAAAGCTGTTTTTGCTGTTCAGCAAAATACGCCGGTGAACTTTGTAAATCACAGAAAACCATCCCTGGTTATTTCCTTCATGTTTTACAGAGCCCGCTTCGTACAGATACACGGCTTCCGCTGCGGAATCGAGTGAAGAATAATCTTTTGTAAATTCTTCGGGGCTAATATCGCCGAATTTTACTTTAGGTTCCCTGCTTTTCTGAGCCAGGGTTGCAATGGACATCACGAGGCATAAAGCCAAGGTGGTTGCACGGTTGAAATACATAATAGTTAGTTTAAAGGAGTAATTATATTTTAGAAAAAACCTGCATGGTTTCGGGCTTTTAAGGGAAAGCTGGCTTCAAAGCAACGCATTTTCTAAAACAGTGCAAACATACAGGTTTTGCAAATATTTTTGCACATTGAATAAAATTCATTATACAAGATTCATAAAGGCTTCGGCTGCGCAGCTTGGCTTTCATTATTGCGGCATTGCCAAAGCCGTTAAACTGGATGACGATGCCCGCCGCCTTGAACAATGGCTGCAGCAAGGTATGCATGGCAACATGCATTATATGGAAAATTATTTCGATCTGCGTACCGACCCGCGCAAACTTGTACCGGGCGCCAAAAGTGTTATTACTTTATTGCTGAATTATTTTCCTGCAAAGCAGCAGGAACAGGGCATTCCAAAAATCTCAAAGTACGCTTATGGAAAAGATTACCATGAAGTGATACGTGAAAAGCTCAACAACCTGCTGGAGCTGATCCGGCAAAATATAGGCGACATAAATGGCCGTGGCTTTGTTGATAGCGCACCGGTGCTGGAACGGAGCTGGGCCGTACGAAGCGGTGCAGGCTGGATTGGCAAAAACGGTAACCTTATAACAAAAAAGCAGGGCTCCTTCTTTTTTATTGCAACGCTTATAACCGATCTTGATCTTATTGCTGATGACGCTTTTGCCAAAGATTACTGCGGCAGTTGCAGAAAGTGCATTGACCACTGCCCTACCAATGCTATACGGGAAAATAAAGTAATTGATGGCAGCCGTTGCATTTCGTATTTCACTATCGAATTAAAAGATGCTGTTATTCCTGCAGAAATGCAAAGCAAGTTTGAACACTGGATGTTTGGCTGCGATATATGCCAGGACGTTTGCCCCTGGAACCGCTTCAGTAAACCAACGGAAGAAACTGCGTTCACACCCATCCCGGAAATACTTAATCTTTCCACCAGGGAATGGGAAAGTATGAGCGAAGAAGCTTTCAGAAAAACGTTTAAATCTTCACCATTAAAACGTGCAAAGTTTAAAGGTTTGCAGCGTAATCTTAAATTCATTCAAACCACAAAAAATTAAAATCCGTTTGGGGCGCATTTTAATTTTTGCCAGCGGATGGTGAAACTGCTTGCAAAACCCGCTACCGGCCGGCATTTCAGCGTTGTTTGATACTTGTAAGTATCCTGCGACAAATCTTATAAAGCGCCATAAAAAATAAAGAAAGTGCACAAATTAAATATTTGTGCATTGGTGGCAATGAAGCCCTTTATTTATGCGGTTACTTTAAACTTTAAACTATTGAAAGAAATACAAAGCTTAGCGCAACCTGTCCATACTTCTCACCAGTTTTTGATCTCTGTAAATACCCTGTATCGCAAAAAATAAAAACACGGGAATAACAAAAGCCAATACGGAAGTTAAAGCAAGTCCGCCGCCGGCATAATCTTTTTTATAATTGAAATAAAGAAGAATATTGCCAATACTTATTATCAGCGCAAGTATGGTTAACCAAATTTGAAGTTTGCGTTGTTTGAATATAAAAACGGTAAATAAACTAAGCGTGCCTAAAATGGCTGTAAGTATTAATAAAACCATTTTAGTGGTGGCGTTAAACTGGTCTGAAGCCAGGTCGGGATTGGGGCCGATATAATAAAATGGAAATTTCATGGTTAAGAATGTGCAGGCAGCAGCCAGCAGCAGCCAGACAGTTTGTATTCTTTGTATCATATGCTGATATTTAAATCAATTTAAAAATAAAGCTAAGTAACAAGCCGTAAAGTAAATGATAATGATGCTTATTTTTCGTGCTATATATTTGCAATCCTTAAAAAATCTCTATGTTCAATAATCTTACCGAAAGGCTGGAAAGCGCTTTTAAGAATTTAAAAGGTGAAGCAAGAATAAACGACTTGAATATTGCCAATACGGTAAAAGATATTCGCCGTGCTTTAATTGATGCCGATGTTAACTATAAAATTGCCAAAGAATTTACTGACAGGGTTAAAGAGAAAGCTACCGGCGAAAAGGTAATCAATGCCATAAGCCCCGGCCAGTTAATGGTAAAAATTGTGCAGGATGAGCTTACTGAATTAATGGGCGGCACCGAAGCTGAATTTAATATAATGGGCAACCCGGCTGTTGTTTTAATTGCTGGTTTGCAGGGTAGCGGTAAAACCACTTTCAGCGGTAAGCTGGCAAATTATTTAAAGGGCCAGAAAAAATCGCCTTTATTAGTTGCGGCAGATATTTACCGGCCTGCGGCCATTGACCAGTTAAAGGTTTTGGGTGAACAAATTAATGTGGAAGTGTAC
>JAEWJV010000357.1 GCA_023386395.1 Bacteroidota bacterium | reverse complement strand
TACGCTGGTAACAGAATTATTACCCAAAGAAAAACGCGGCATCGCCACTTCTTTTGTGGCAGGCATAGGTTTAACGGGTGCAGTGGTCGCCTTTTTTATTAAAGAAATGTTTCCCTGGCGAACCTGTTATTTTATTGGCGGCGGCTTAGGTTTCCTGCTTTTGCTGCTGCGGGTAAGCGTGCTTGAATCGGGCATGTTCAAGAGCATCGAAAACAAAAATATTTCCAAAGGAAATTTTCTTATGCTCTTCACCAATAAAACACGCTTGAGGAAATACATAACTGCTATTTTTATTGGTTTGCCCACCTGGTATGTCATCGGCATTCTTGTTACCTTTTCAAAAGAATTTGGCGCTCACATGAATATAAAGGGCACTATCGATCCAGGTAAAAGCGTAATGTTTGCTTATGCGGCCATATCAGTGGGAGATATACTTGTCGGCTTTGTAAGCAAATGGCTTATGAGCAGGAAGAAAGCTTTATATGTTTTTTATGCTATAACGGCCATTGGCATTGTGTGGTTCTTTAACCTGCATGATGCAACGCCTTTTCATTTATACCTGGTGTGTGCACTGCTTGGTTTTGGAACGGGTTTCTGGGCCATATTTGTAACGATGGCTGCTGAACAGTTCGGCACAAATATCCGCGCCACAGTTGCTACTACCGTTCCGAATATGATCCGCGGCTCATTAAACCTCGTTTCTATTTTATTTGTATGGCTGCAGGGCTCAACAGGTAATTATTTAACGGCGGGCTGGATTACCGGCATTGTTGTATTTATTATCGGCATATTATCGGTGGTTTTTACCGATGAGACTTATCATAAAGAGCTTGATTATATTGAAGGAGATGTTGCCTGATAATGCCTTAAGCCCCGTCGTGGTTAATTGTATTGTTCCGTATTGAAATTGACTTGCCCGGAGAGAATAATTTCAGCAGGAATTTCATGGCACATTTTTTACGCGGATATGGTATGCAAAGCAGAGTAAAAATATTAGGCCACCCGCTGCATCCTATGCTGGTTTCATTCCCCATTACATTTAATACGGTAACGATGGTTTGTTGCATTGTGTATGCATATAATCAAAATCCATTCTGGTACCAGGTGGGTTTTTTTGCTAATTGCGCTGCTATAATCATGGGTGTGATTGCAATGCTGCCGGGCTTAATTGATTGGTTATCTGTGCCTGAATTTACTGATGCCAAATCAACAGGATTAAGGCACATGATTGCCAATATTGTTTGGCTGGGCTTTTTCATTATTAACGGTGTAGTAATGTATTCCAATCTCAATGCTGCAAACCCACCTGTACAATCGAATTGTTTATTAACTATTGTTGGATTTCTAATAATGTTATACGCCGGATTTAAAGGCTGGTCAATGGTACAGCGCCATTATATTGGGGTTGATATTACCGCTCATGAGGAAATACCTGAACAGGATGAAATTCAAAAAAATGCCAGCGAGATTTTTTCTGATACAAAGGATCCCATTTAATAAAGAGATGCAATAAAGAATTTTGCAAGCCGCTTCATTTACTTTTCTTTACTTTATCTTTTTTAATAATAAATGTTTCCGCCCGGCGGAATATAGTTATGAAGTATTACATCATTGCGGGTGAGGCAAGCGGTGATTTGCATGGCAGTAATCTTATAAAAGAAATAAAGAAACTTGATGAAGCGGCAAATATCCGTTGCTGGGGCGGCGACCTGATGCAGGCCAATGGCGCAACGCTGGTAAAGCATTACCGCGATCTTGCATTTATGGGATTTGCCGAAGTGGTAATGAACCTTAAAACCATTTTGAATAACCTTAAATTCTGCAAAGAAGATATACTGAACTTTCAGCCGGATGTGTTAGTGCTGATTGATTATCCCGGCTTTAATTTACGTATTGCCGAATGGGCGCATCAGCTCAAAGCTCAAGGCTCAAAGCCCAAGGCTAAAACCGTATTCTACATTTCCCCCCAGGTTTGGGCCTGGAAAGAAAGCCGGGTGCCTAAAATGAAAGAAACGATAGATGAAATGATCGTTATCCTTCCATTCGAAAAAGAATATTATAAAAACAAATGGAACTGGGATGTTGATTATGTGGGCCATCCACTGGTGCAGGTGGTTGAAGATTTTAAGCAATCTGTCGCCGGCCGTCAGCCATCAGCTAATAATATTATCGCAATGCTCCCCGGCAGCAGGAAACAGGAAATTGCGAAGAAGCTTCCTATAATGCTGGAAATAAGCAGGCACTTTCCGCAATACCAGTTTATTTTGGCAAAGGCGCCCGGTTTGGAAGACGCGTTTTATGAAAGCTTTGTGCGCAATTACACGAATGTTTCTTCGGTTCGCAATAAAACATATCAACTGCTTACAGAAGCAAAAGCTGCATTGGTTACAAGCGGTACGGCAACTTTAGAAGCGGCCTTGTTCGGCGTGCCCGAAGTGGTTTGTTATAAAGGAAGCAACATAAGTTACCAGATTGCAAAGCGGCTTATCAAAATTAAATACATAGCGCTTGTTAATTTAATTATGGATAAACCTGTAGTGAAGGAATTAATTCAAAGCGAGCTTACCGTAAAAAACCTAAAACAGGAATTATCAAAACTGCTTTTTGATGAAGTCAAAAAAGAGCAGCTAAAGAAAGATTATGAAAACCTGAAAAGTGTTTTATCCGCAGATGGCAATGCATCGGCCAATGCGGCAAAGATTGTTGTGGATGCAGCAAAAAGTAAGAACTAATTATTCAGTTTCCTTAACTGTTGCAATAAAGCTTTCAGGTCTTTTGGAAGCGGCGCTTCAAATGAATATTCCGCTTCATTCAACACAAACTTTAGCGAAGCGCTGTGTAATGCCAGCCTTGATAAAATGGGTCTTTCCTCAATTTCATGCTTACTTAAATTGTATTTCTTTTTTAGGGAAGACAGCAAAACAGGGCTGCCATCTCCGTATAAATCATCGCAAACAATGCTATGTCCGATAAATTGGGAATGAATGCGTATCTGATGCGTTCTGCCGGTAAGAATTTTAAATTTTACCCAGCTAAAACGCCTGAAATCTTCCAACATTTCATATTCGGTAAATGATGATTTTCCTTTACTGCTTAAAATCATTTTTCCGTTGCCTGAAGGATGTTGCATGATAGGTTCTTCAATTTTACCGCTTTGGGGCGATATACTTCCATGCACAAGGCCATAATAAATTTTTTCTGTGGCGCGGTTTTCAAAGAGCTGCGAAATCTCTGCATGTGCGGCTTTATCTTTTGCAAAAACTATTATGCCGCTTGTGTTTTTATCCAGGCGGTGCACGGTAAAAATTTCTCCGTATTTGTCTGCCAGTATTTGTTTAAGCGAAACATCTTTTCCTTCCCTGTCCGGAATACTGAGCAGGCCCGCCGGTTTATTGATGGCAATTAATTTATCGTCTTCAAAAATTGTTTCAAACTTCATTATCTAATCCGGTATTAATTTTTCTTTGGCGACGGTTTCTTTTTTACAAAGCTTTGGTTCATATATTTCAGCAGGCGAACTTCTTTTTCCTGCAGGAAACGCCATTTGCCACGTTCCAGATTTTTTTTGGTGAGATTGGCAAACAGCACCCTGTCGAGCCCCTTAACTTCATAACCCAGGTGCTCAAACAAGCGGCGCACAATGCGGTTTCTGCCACTGTGAATTTCGAGGCCCACCAGTGCTTTATCTTTCGGATCGGCATAGCCGGCAGCATCAGCAGCTATAAAACCATCTTCCAGCTCAACGCCTTTAAGAAGGGCTTCCATATCCTTTTTCAGCAAAGGTTTATCAAGCTTTGCTTCGTATATTTTTTTTATTTCGAAAGATGGATGTGTTAGCTTCTGTGTAAGGTCGCCATCATTGGTAAGCAACAGAACGCCGGTTGTATTGCGGTCTAACCTGCCTACCGGGTAAATTCTTTCGCCTGTGGCTTGTTGTATCAGTTCAAAAACCGTTTTACGGCCATGTGTATCTTTTGCCGTAGTAATGTAATCTTTCGGCTTGTTCAGTAAAATGTAAACCAGGTTTTTTTGTATAAAAAGCTGTTTGCTATTGAATACAACTTTATCGGCTGATGTTACTTTAAAGCCTGGTTCGTAAATTATAGTGTTGTTTACTTTTACTTTACCTTCTTTTACCAGCGTTGCCGCCTCTCTCCTGCCGCATATACCTGCATGGGCAATAAATTTATTAAGCGGTATTTCGCCCGGATTCGGTCCATTGGCCTTATCTGTTTTTGTGTTTGGATTTAACGGTTTATGTCCTGGCTTTGCTTGCCTGGAAGTTCCGGATTTGGAAGGCTGCATTTCATAATTAACCTTTTTCTCTTCATATTTTTTTTTCTTTTCTTCCTTCCACCTGCGCTTATCCTGTTTTATCCCCTCTTTTTTGCGTGAGTTCTTTTCTTTATTAATAAATTTTTCAAATGAATGCTGCTTCATGTATTTGCGTTGAATGGCAAATGTCATTCAATTAAATAAAAAATGCTTTAAAACTTAAGTTTCAAAGCATTTAGACCGTTTAAGCTGATGCTTTTTTTACTTGCGGTATTGCAAAGCCCATTCAAAGAAGTTTTTCTTATTTACACGCCAGCTTGTATCATAAGCCTGGTTCCAGGCACTGTGGCCAACGCCTTTCAAACCAGTCAATATTGCCGGTATGGCAGGATTTGCATTGTTTATAGTATTGGTATAACTAACCGCATTTCCGTAAAAAGAATCAGCAGTACCGCAAATATTCCAGCAGGCAATATTGTATTTGGCAACGTTGGTTATTTTATCCGGATGATCTGCTGACGCAGAACTTACAGGTCCGATAGCTGCAAACTGCTGGCAGAGACTCTCATCATCCGTCATACAGCTCCATAAACCCCAGCCACCCGCACTATAGCCGGTTAAATAAACACGGGAAGCGTCTATTCTGTAAGTCTTTTTTAATGAAGCAAGCATTGTTTTTATTTGCGGCGCGCTCCAGCCCCAGCTTACCGGGCACTGTGGTGTGAAAACAATAAAAGAATAATTTTTTCCATCCGCAGGATTTTTCGAAACAGCGTCCCATCCTTTGGAAATGCGGTAAGCAATTGTGCCGCTATGCAGCAAAGCCGTAATATCTGTGCCTTGCTCACCCACCCCGTCAAGTGCAATAATTAAAGGATATTTCTTCTTGATGCTTTTTATGCCATCGTAACCTGCAGGCAACCATAATAATGCCTGTGAAGTGGGATAAGTATAGTCGCCGGTTGCTATTGTTATTTGCTGCTGGCGGCCAACAATGGGGCCTGTTGGCGTTTTCTTTTTAATCTTTTTAATAGAAAGATCGGATTCATTGGCAGACGAGACTGCGTCAAACCGCGCATTTTCTTTTTTACAGGAAAGAGCAGCCATTAATAACATTACAAACAATACAACAGAGCTTAATTTTCTCATTGAAAAAGTTTACAAAAATTAGGAATAAAAGATATTGGAAAGTAAGTAGTTAAAGCGCCCAAGCGGGCAAAATTTATGCCATAGAAGGCTTAATAAGAATAAATGTGAAATTAACTTTTAATGGCTCAGATAGTTAGGCTGTAAAAAATTCTTCTGTAAGAAAAAAAATAAAAAAGCGCCACGGTTTTCCGTAACGCTTTCATTTCTAAAGCTCCTCAGACTGGACTTGAACCAGTGACCCTCTGATTAACAGTCAGATGCTCTAACCAACTGAGCTACTGAGGAATGTTTTAGGGGCTGCAAAAATAATCGTTTTTATATTTTCACCAACTCCTTTTTTAAAATTAGCGTTAAAAGAAATATTCTGTCTTATACGGATAGCGCTGCCGGTACAATGCCCGCACGTTTTCCAGCACAATAGCCCGCAGTTTATCAATATTTCTTTTTTCAACGGCTGAAATAAAAACCGTCTTATTTTCTGTGGTTTTTTGCCATCTTTCTTCAAGCTGGTGTAAAATTTCCTGTTTTGTACCCACATCCAGCCATTTGTCAAAGTTCAGTTGTTCGTAAGCATCAATTTTGTTGAAAACAGTTATAACAGGTTTATCAACCGCGCCCAGTTCCTGCAGCGTCTTGTTTACTGTTGCCATCTGCTCTTCATATTTCGGGTGCGAAATATCCACCACATGCAGCAGCAAATCGGCTTCACGCACTTCGTCCAGCGTGCTTTTAAAACTTTCAATTAAATGATGCGGCAGCTTTCTTATAAAACCAACTGTATCGCTTAAAAGAAAAGGGGTGGTTTCAAAAACAACTTTACGGGTAGTGGTATCAAGTGTGGCAAACAGCTTATTTTCAGCAAATACATCGCTTTTGCTCAGCAAATTCATAATAGTGCTTTTGCCAACGTTTGTATAGCCCACCAGCGAAACCCGTATAAATTCACCACGATCCTTGCGTTGCGTAAAAGCCTGCTTGTCTATTTCCTGCAGCCTTTTGCGCAGCAATGAAATTTTATCCCTTACAATACGGCGGTCTGTTTCAATTTCTGATTCACCCGGGCCTCTTGTGCCAATACCACCGCCAAGCCTTTCAAGGTGCTTCCACATGCCACGCAAACGCGGCAAAATATATTGGTATTGCGCAAGCTCCACCTGTGCTTTTGCCCGCGAGGTCTTGGCACGCCTGGCAAAAATGTCGAGAATAAGATCGCTGCGGTCTATGGCCTTAACGCCGGTAGCTTTTTCTATATTGGTAATTTGCGAGCCACTTAATTCATCATCAAAAATGATGATATGCGCCGGGTGCGTTCTAATATAAGCCGCCACTTCTTCCAGCTTTCCTTTTCCTATAAATGTCCGGCTATCGGGCTGCGGTAATTTTTGTGTGAAGGTTTTAATGGCAATGGCACCGGCTGTTTCAGCAAGAAAAGCAAGTTCATCAAGATTCTCCTGCACCTCGCGTTCTTCCTGGTTCTTTTGCACTATGCCCACGAGCACTGCCCGTTCTTCAGCTTTTACCTGTTGCTTAATATCAATCAAATGCTGTAGCTAATTTTTTTTATAAGTTAAACCAATTCACCAAACCTGCAAATTACAGGCCGCTTAAAGTAAGCCCGATTGAAACGGGATGAATAACCGGGCCGGCGCCGGTTTTCAGGAAACTGGTAACCTGGTAAGAACCATCAAGAGAAATATGGCCAAAACCAATGCGCCCGGTTAATGCAAAGCGCGTACTGTTTATAAAATGCTTATCAGATTCTTTCTGAATATAATTTTTTGCATAGATGGAATTGCCGCTGGCATCCACATAGTTCTTCCCTTTTGTGTGGGCTGTAACCAATAAACCGCCTTTTACGCCCAGCGCCATCTTAAAGCCCTTATCCGGCTGAACCGGGTTACCGGAAAACCGTAATTCCAACGGCACTTCTATAAAACCGGTTGATAATTTGAATTTATCAAAATGATTGGTGCTGGTTACATTGGTAAACGGTAATGTGCCCGTTTGAGATTTAAGGTTTACATAAGTATTGGAAAAAAAGATATTGCTTGTTCCCAAACCCAGCCCTATGCCCACGCTAAAATGCGGGCTGTTGCGAAAAGGTTTATCCAGCATTACATAAATATTAAAATGCCTTGAAAAACCTGATGTATTAATACTGTCCGGCACATTTGGCCACATATCGTAACCATACTGAACCATAAAATGATCATTTGCCCTTGTGCTCAAATCAAGCTTGGACCACTCCCTGTTCTTCGGCGCCGGTTCCGACATAATACGCGACAAGGCTGAGGTATCAGTATTAATCTGCGCTTTGGCAGTAACAAAAGCAGCTATTGAAAATAATAGCAGGAAAAACTTTTTCATCTGGTTCATAATAATTTGAGTTTGCTGGTTGCAGAAATCCTGGTTATAATCAGTTATTTCCCGCTTTATGCTTTGTTAATTTTTAAAGTGCGGACAAAAATAAATGAATTCAATCCACACACCCGGTTAAAATAACGCAAAATAAATCTGGTTTTGCCGGCCCCGCATCTATTTGTGCCCTGAAATAATTCTTAAACAGAATTTCTTTACACGACATACGGCTTAAGCAGCCGCATGGCTTAAAAATTGATTCGTTTAAGCCATGAAACGGGCATGCTAATTCTTTCTCTCACAGGGAATGGATAGCGGGGTTACATGTGACCATTGAAAAAACAAACTTATACGAATGAAACATTTATTATTTGCAAGCCTTGCCCTGCTGCTGATAACCGGCCAGGCGAATGCACATATCAATATGCCGCAAAAAATGATTAACACAAATATTGCCGCCACCGTTCATGAAAACGATACGGTCACTCTCAGCGGAAAATGGGAATTATTGCCTGTATTAAGCTCTGATACCGCCGCCGGCAAAATTCCTTTCATTGTTTTCAATATTAAAAACGGCAGGTTTACCGGCAACACCGGCTGCAACAATATAAGCGGCGCTTTTTTGCTTTCGCAGGATGCCCTTCAGTTTAATGAAAAACTTATCTCTACCAAAAAATCCTGCCCCGGCTATAATGAAGAGGCATTTATGGAAAACCTCTTTAAAACAAACCGCTATCAAATTGAAGATGGCGTGCTTTTGTTGATGTACAACACCACGGTATTGTCCAAGTGGGTGCGGCATGTAGATAAAAACCCCACCAAACAAATTTAGTTTGCATGCATGCAGGTTTTTATCTTTAAGCCTTAAAACACTACAATGCAATACAGAAAATTCGGGCGTACCGGCTGGCAGGTGAGCGAAATTGGATACGGCATGTGGGGCATGGCTGGCTGGACGGGCTCTGAGAGCGAAGAAGTAAACCGCGCTCTTGACAAATCGGTTGAAATGGGCTGTAATTTTTTCGATACAGCCTGGGCTTACGGCGATGGTTTAAGCGAACAAATATTAAACGCTGTTTTAAAAAGGCATGCGGATAAGAGATTGTACATTGCCACCAAGATTCCGCCCAAAAACCGCAAGTGGCCTTCCAAAAGGGAATTCCTGTTAAAAGATGTTTTCCCTTCCGATTACATAATTGAATACACGGAAAAAAGCCTTAAAAACCTCGGCGTGGAAACCATAGACCTGCAGCAGTTTCATGTGTGGGAAGATGGCTGGGCCGATGAGGATGAATGGCAGGACACCATTATTAAATTAACCCAACAGGGTAAAGTACGGGCCTGGGGCATAAGCATTAACCGCTGGGAACCTGATAACAGCCTGAAAACCCTGCACACAGGGTTAATAGATGCGGTGCAGGTGATCTATAACATTTTTGACCAGGCGCCCGAAGACAATCTCTTCCCGCTTTGCCGCAAAATGGATATCGGCGTTATTGCCCGTGTGCCTTTTGATGAGGGCACCCTCACCGGCACGCTCACCAAGGAGACCGTTTTCCCTAAAGAAGACTGGCGTTCCACCTATTTTGTGCCTGAAAACCTTAATTCAAGCGTTGATCATGCGGAAGCTTTGCGGCCTTTGATCCCCGAAGGCATGACCATGCCCGAAATGGCGCTGCGTTTTATTTTGAGTAACACCGATGTTTCCACCACCATCCCCGGTATGCGCAAACTAAAGAATGTTATGGCCAATATGCAGGCAGGCGATGGCAGGGGTTTAAACAAAAGCCTGTTGGAAGAATTGAAAAATCACCGCTGGGACAGGGAACCTACCCAATGGTCGCAATAAAATACTGGAAAGTGAGCCGTCACCTCGACGGCAGGAGCGGTCTCATGATTTTTTTGATGGTTGCTATCCGGGAGATTTCTCCTATCGTCGAAATGACGTGCACCCCCGTTCCTTATCCTGAACTTACTTTATTAAGTTGATTTATTTTGAACACAAAGTTGTTCGATTTTATTATGAAGGTGAGCCGTCACCTCGACGGCAGGAACGGTCTCATGATTTTTTTGATGGTTGCTATCCGGGAGATTTCTCCTGTCGTCGAAATGACGTGCACCCCCGTTCCTTATCCTGAAC
>JAEWJV010000487.1 GCA_023386395.1 Bacteroidota bacterium | reverse complement strand
GTTGTATACACCGGCGTCGTTACTGTTGTCAGTGCACTACGCACATGAATGGTTTTAGAAGACAATATGTTTCCTGAAATCGGGTCGATCCATATAAGTTTATAATTGTTAGAAGGCAGGTCTAACTGCAACCGGAGATTATTTCCGCCTTTTATATGCGCTGCATATTCTTTCCCTTTATTACATAAAATTTTTACTGAAGTAGCAGCAGAGGAAATGCTTTTAATAACGCTGCTATCTGGTTTTAAATGTATAAAATCAAGCCCTGTAATAAAATCTTTTAAAATAGATAATTGCCTGCGCAATGCAATGCTGCCGCCACCAGGCTGTTCTTTATAATATTTAAAAGTGCCATTTTCATAACCAGCCACAAACGAATAGTCAAGGTTATTAAATAACCCGCCACCCGCAAGCATAAACTGCCAGGCTTCCATTCTGTAAACAGAATCAGATGTGCCTTTAAAGCCAGTTTCGTTACAACCAATCACTTTATCCAGGAAATAATTTTGAGCCACAGCGACAGGTAATGCATAATGAAAATTAAACACTGATACAAGGTTGTCAGGTTTTGTTATTAAAGCATTATTGTTCGCTATATTTTGTGTTATTAAATGTTTTTTGGGAAGTGCTTTTTCACTGCTGTCAATAATGGCCGCGATAAAATGCTGCCATTCTAATGTTACGCCGCCAAAATAAGGCTCATTAATTATTTCATACATGAGGTTATCATACCCGTTCAATTCTGTAACAACCTTACTTACAAATTTTGACTGTAAAGCATTTACAGCTGTGGTTTTAGCACTAACAGTATATATGTCGGTTCTTTCAAGACCGGTAGCAATTTTATTAATATTGTTGGCATCATTAACCGGGCTTAATTTCCATTGAGTGCTATCATAAAAAGGGCAAAAAAGGGTGAGCTCTACAATAACGTTGTTATCCCTGGCCGCTGACATAAAATTCTTAAGCCTTGTAAAATAAGCAGTATCCCATCTGGTTAAATCGAACTTGTTACCACCATTTGCATAACCAGGTTCATTGCTCCGTGCATAAGGACATATAAATTTTAATGGCAAAGGCGCCAATGTATTTCGCTCAATATTAAAAGCAGTAGATGGCTCAACATATAAAGCGCCGGTAAATAAACGTGTAAGATTTAAACCATCGTTATGAAGTGTTGCCAGGTATGTATTAAAATCAAAATCCAGGTTTAATACGGCCCCATAATGTTCACCAGATGTAACTAAAACTGTTGGCTTGTTTTTATAAGAAAAATAATGTGGGTTTTGGGCGTTCAGCGCAAGAGGAATGTCCTGGGCAAAGGTGATGTTGGCAACAAGCACCAATATGGCTAAGGCAACTTTCAAAAAATCTTTTATTGAAAGATAAAAATACTATTATGAAAATATGCCCCGTGATTAATTTCTATATAATATGAAATAAATAAGGCAGGTTAATTTACAATCGCAAATCATTGCCTGCCTTTATAACAAAACCTAATAACGCTTGAATGTGTAGCGCTCAATGCTCTTGCCAGTATAATAGGTACCAATAAACGTATTGCTGCCGGCAAAGCTTATATCATCAAAATAAAGATCAAGCGAATAACCTTTCCTGTTGCTCATGGAAGCCTGGAAATCCTGGTGCATATCCGTATAATAATTCCCGTATTGATCGTAATAACCGTCAGAAATATAAGATGTGTACCAACTGCCCTGCATAAAAGAATATCCATCATCATACTGAGCATTACCGTTTTCATAAAAGGTTAATACACCATCAATTCCTGCATCAAACGAATACCAGCTATTTCCATACAACTCTGATGCATCATACAGGTACCATGAGCCTGCGATCGGATTAACAACGGGCCTGGGAACTGTTTCCACTGTTTTAACACAAGAGGTTAAACTGAAGATTACAGCGATAATTAATGTGAGAGATAAAATTCTTTTCATACTTGTGTGTTTATTATTAGTTGTATATGTACCAGAGTTAAAAATCCACATTCACCTCCTATAAACAACTGCTGTTTTTGTAACCGGTACACTTTATAATGAGATGGAAAAAACACTTGTAAGTTTTCGCAGCATTCGTTAAAAATTATAAAAATGATAATGCTATAGCGTTTGTACAGAAGAGTCAATAAAAAAAGAAGGCAGGTTTATGTTGCCAGCTTTCTTTTTATTTAATAGGTATTTAATACGCTTTATTAAAAAGACAGGTTTTGCAAAGTTGATTAAGTTCAGTAAGATTTTAATCAGGATCTTATAAGTTCATTTAACTAATCCAGGTTGTTTATTTTTTTCAGGGATTTATTATATAAATTTTGCTGTAATGCTTTCCTTAACTTTTTTTATGCCGGCGGGAATACCGGCATATACAACATTACCACCTTTATCACCGGCTTCAGGGCCCATATCAATTATCCAGTCGGCTGTTTTAAGTACATCTGTGTTATGTTCAATTACAATAACGGAATGCCCCTGGTCAATCAATGCGCTGAAAGCACCTAATAATTTTTGTATATCATGAAAATGCAAACCTGTTGTCGGCTCATCAAAGATGAATAATATATGCCCCGCACCCTTACCTTTTCCTAAAAAGGAAGCAAGTTTTACACGCTGTGCTTCGCCACCACTCAGCGTATCGCTGCTTTGGCCAAGTTTTATATAACCTAAACCAACTTCCTGCAAAGGCCGTATCGCTTTTGCAATGGCGGCACCGTCTTTATCAGCAGCAAAAAAGTCAATGGCATCATCCACGCTTAATTCCAGTATATCATAAATATTTTTGCCTTTATAAGTTACTTCCAATACTTCTTCCTTAAACTTTTTACCACCGCAAACTTCACAGGTCAAATGCACGTCGGCTAAAAATTGCATTTCAACAATCTGCTCGCCTTCGCCTTTACAGGCATCACAACGGCCGCCATCTACATTAAAGGAAAAATGTTTGGGCTGAAAACCCCGCAACTTGCTTAAATGTTGTTTGGAAAACAAATCGCGTATTTCATCGTAAGCTTTAATATAAGTTACAGGATTGCTGCGGCTGCTTCTTCCAATGGGATTCTGGTCAACCATTTCAACCTGCGATATATAATCAACATCACCTTCAAGGCTTTTATGAAAACCAGCTTTCTCACCAAACTCACCTTTTAACCTGCGTAAAGCCGGATATAAAATTTGTTTTACCAGTGTTGTTTTACCGCTGCCGCTTACACCACTTACAACACACAAAACATCCAGCGGGAATTCAACATCGATATTCTTTAAATTATTTTGCCTCGCGCCTGTTATTTTTAATGCATGTTTTGATGTGCGCAGCTTCTTCGGAACAGGTATATTTAAATCGCCCCGCAAATATTTGCCGGTAAGACTTTCAGGATTTTTAATGATAGCATTATAATCGCCTTCAGCTACTACTTCACCGCCAAGGTGCGAAGCCAGCGGCCCCATATCGATTATATGTTGAGCTTCCCGCATCATCATTTCATCATGTTCTACCACAACAACGGTGTTGCCTTCGTCACGTAATCTCTTCAAAACACTTATCAGGCGTTCTGTATCTCTTGCATGCAGGCCTATTGAAGGCTCATCAAGAATGTATAGTGAATTGGTAAGATTGCTGCCCAGGCTGCGTGTGAGCTGAATACGCTGGCTTTCGCCGCCGCTTAACGAATTTGCCAACCGGTTTAGAGTTAGATAACCCAAACCCACATCCAGCAAGGTTTGCAGGCGCTGATGTATCTCAATTAAAATACGGGTAGCTACTTTTTTATGATAATCACTTAGCTGCAGATTATTAAACCATTTTTTTAAATCGTTCACCTGCATTTCGCAAAGCTTACCAATATGTTTATCACCAACTTTTACGTATAAAGCTTCTTTGCGCAAACGATAACCTTTACAATCAGGGCATTTGGTGCGGCCGCGGTAACGGCTTAGTAAAACGCGGTATTGAACCTTATAAAGATTCTGTTCAACTTCTTTAAAAAAATCATCAATGCCATATACTCCGCTTTGACCTGTCCATAAAATATTGTATTGTTCATCTGTTAAATCAGCCACAGGTTTATGTACCGGAAAATTGATGGAGCGTGCTCCTTTCACAAATTGTTCGCGCCACCAGCCAAGTTTCTCCCCTTTCCAGGGCGCAACGGCGCCGTCATAAACACTCATGCGCCGGTCTGGAATTACAAGTTCAGGATCTATTCCTAATACCTGGCTAAAACCTTCACAGGTGGGGCAGGCGCCATAAGGATTATTGAATGAGAAGAGGTTTGGTACCGGCTCTTCAAATACAATTCCATCGAGTTCAAATTTATTGCTGAATGGGATGGCTTTGGATTCATCAATTTCAAGCAGCATTTCACCATCCCCTTCATAAAAGGCGATACCTATGGAATCATTTAAACGGTGTATATCATCTTCATCAAACTCTTTTGTAATAATCCTGTCAACCAGCAGGTAAACAGAACCTGCTGCCTTAAATCTTTGCCTGAGTATTTTATCATCTTCTTCCAATAAATCCTCAATGCGCGCAATTTTAGAAAGTGCTTCCGTATTTTTTTTAGATGGGCGGGCTGCAGCTTTTTTTTCAGTAAAATAAATCCTTGAAAATCCTTTCTGCAACAGGATATTCAGTTCTTCCCGTACATCTCTTTTTGCATGTTGTTTAAATGGAACGAGAATGTAAGCTTTACTG
>JAEWJV010000449.1 GCA_023386395.1 Bacteroidota bacterium | reverse complement strand
GTTCCATGCAACACCTTTCCAGAATGCTTCTAAATGATCTGTTTCTTTTTTGAGTAAATACCCAAGTGTGTTTTTAGGTAAAGTGAAAAAGGTGTAGTAAAAAGCAAAGCCCAAAAAAGAAATGCCTTTTACATTCCTGCGCATGAATAGTATCCTGTTCCTGTTAAGATAAAAGGTTTTTAAAGTGCTGGTTTTGCCAACTGTCATTGATTCTTTATGATAGATTAATGATTTGTACTGGTAATAGATATTGAACCCTTTCTTTTTTATTTGTTCACACCAGTCAAATTCCTCGTAATATAAGAAGTAAACTTCAGGCATCGGGCCAACTTCTTCAATCACGCGCCTTGAAACCATCATACCGCCGCCATGGCCATAATTGGTTTTTGATATAGTATCATATTGCCCTTCATCTTTTGTGCGGCAACCTACCATGCTGTTTCTTGCCGTAAAGGTGTTAACCGCATTATACCCGGCAAATTCAATAGTGCCTGGTGCATAATAATAATGAAATTTAGGGCTTACAACACCGGCATCAGGATAATCACGGAATATTTCAAGCAGGCCTTCCAATATAGTTGGCGTAAGTTCTGTATCGTTGTTTACAAAAAATAAATAATCGCCTTTGGCTTGTTTTATACCAAGATTATTGCCGCCTGCAAAACCAAGGTTTCTATCGCTTAAAATAATTTTAACCGAAGGAAGAATGCTTTTAAGTTTTGCTGTTGGGTTTTCTTTTGAAGCATTATCAACAACAATTACTTCAACGTTGGCATATTCAAGGCAAAGTACTGACTGCAACAAAGCAGCAGTAATATCTGCATTGTTGTAATTGATGGTAATAATTGATATGAGCGGCTTATTTGTCATTTAACTTTAAACAGAGGATTACTTACTTCATTTTTTGTATGAGCCGTATGAATAAAAACGTTTTTTGCTTTTTTTATAGTAAACAATGAAACGATCATCATGTATATTGCCTTTGGCAGGTGCAGTGCTGCGCTGAATAAATTTTTATTTATCAGTTGCTTTGGCAAAGCCATTGCAAGCGTTATAAAATATAAAATGCTGAGGCCGGCAAATACAAAAAAAATAATTGCCGGCTGAAAGAAATAACTTAATACAGTTAATACAAACAACGCAAAAATTAAAAGTACCCGTGGCGGAACAATGTTATTTAATACAGCAAGATTAAAATAACTGAAGTTACCTTTAAAAAGCTGCTGAATGCCTGGCACAAAAAATTGTTTCAAATAAACAAACTGGCTGAGCAGCCATCTTTTCCGCTGGTGCTTAAAAGCATGGGGGTTATCTATCTTTTCATCAAAAACCAATGCGTTTCCCAGGTATTTAATTTTTATGCCGCTTTCCACAACTTTTAACTGAAGCGGTTTATCAAAGCCGCTTACTGCTTCAATTTCCTGTAAAATATTTTTCAGGAAATTGAATTCAAAAGCCATTCCCGAACCAATTACTGCAGAAGAAAGGCCTAATGCATTAGCGCCTTTCCTGAATATATGGTTATTGATAGCTTCGCTGCAACCATCAAGCACGGCAAATTTTGTATCAGCATTTTTAGCAACACGCTTTGCCTGTACAGCTTTTTCTCCATTTACAAATTCGTAATTCACCTGCCTTAAAAAATCTTCAGCCAGTAAATTATCAGCGTCACAAATCAATGCTATGTTGTAGTGTTGTGTAATACTTTGAAAGGCTGCATTCAGCGATTTTGTTTTGGTGCTGTTTTCAAACGATACTTCAATAACGTTTAAATCAAGTTCTTTTAACCGGGCAATTGTACCTGGCTGAAAAGAATCGGCTATTATATATATATCGTACCAGTTTTTCGGGTAGTCAAGTTTGAGCAGGTTTGCTGCTGTTGACAAAATAATATTGTCTTCTTTGTAAGCAGGCACCAAAATGGCTATGCGGCTTACCGGAACAGAAAAATTTGAATTGATTCCTTTTTTGCTTATCAAACCCGCAAGGGAAAAAATAAAGAAGTAAAATACTGAAAGCCCGCAGTAAATTAAAAAAACGAGGAATAATATGTTAATCACTATATCAAACATTGCTTTTCAGTATTAATTCTTTTGGTGTTTTAAGCATAATTTTTAAATCGAACAGGAAGGATGATTTCTCAGCGTAATCAATATCCATTGCAATTCTTTCGTCAGTGGTAAGATTAACGTTTGACCTGCCTTTAACCTGCCATAAACCAGTAATGCCGGCTGTGGCAAAAAAACGTTTAGCCGATTTATCAACCGTAATGGTTTGCGCCTCGTACAACGGTAATGGCCTGTTGCCAACAATGCTCATATCGCCTTTTAAAACATTTATGAGCTGTGGCAATTCATCAAGGCTGGTTTTGCGAAGTATTCTTCCCACACGGGTAACCCTCGGATCGTCTTTCAATTTAAAAAAGAAAGATGTTTTATTATCTCTGTATTCATTCATGTATCTCAAGTCGTGGATCATGCTGTCTGCATTCGCCACCATCGTCCTGAACTTATAAAATGAAAAAACCCTGTACCATCTTCCTGCGCGTTTGGAAATATAAAAAACCGGCCCCTTGGTTTCTAATTTAATGGCAATTGCAATAAGAATTAAAAGCGGGGAAACAAGTAATAGTAAAAGTGAAGACAATACAATATCGAGGGTTCTTTTAAATGTATAATTGAAACCTCTGTATTCAAAGGCGGGCTGTGCTGCCTCCGGCTTATAAGGTAATTTGCTTTTTAGAAGCTTATATTTTTTAAGAATTTCGATTTTATCATTCAGGTCTGCTGATGAAATATTGCTTGTTATTATATCATCAAAACCTTTAAGACTGTTTAAAAGAGTAGCACTGTCTGCTTTTTCATAAAAGCTTAATAACAAAAGCGGCATGTGGCTAATTACCTGTTTGCTATTCAATATACTGATAAGTTCGGCTATACTTTTTTTGTTTAATTCCGCATCGCATATTATAGCATCGAAAGAATAGATATTATTTGACAGGATAATTTCTTTTGCAGTAAAAATATCTTCTGCTGCATTAATATGCATGCCTTCCGAAAAAGTCTTTTCCGCAGCAGCAGATGAAGCAGACAATATTACCAGCAGGTTAAGATCAGACCGGTTAAGCCCTGCTTCCGCAGTTTCATTCAGGTTCGCTATTTCATTATTAAATATTCCGTTCATAGGGATTAGTTTTCATTGCATGATTGAATACTGTGCTTGTTTAGAATGCTTGTTTCAACGAGGTTTTGAAGCTGAAGCGGATCAAAGGGCTTATTTAGCATTGTTGAAAAAAGTGAATTATGGGGCAGCGCTGCATTTTTATAGCCGGATAATACTATTACAGGAATATGTTTGTAAACTACACTCGTGGAGAGATGCTTGATAAGCTGGTACCCATCAATGTTCTCCATAAAAATGTCGGTTATAATCAAATCCGGGCAAACTCCCCTGGCCAGATGATCAATTGCTTCCACGCCATCGCAGGCTGTATAAACAATATACTTTTTTTCAAAAAGCTTTTTCAGCAATAAAACCATGACTTCATCATCATCTATAATCAAAAGGGTATTCTTTGAAACGAGATTCCACATTGGTACGAACTTTAATAGGCTAAAATTACTTCCCCGGACCTGCCCCAATCTTTGAAATTGGTAAACGATAAAAAAATGCTCGGGAACGCAAAAAAACTTCATGCTAAATTTTAAGGGAAATAGGAGAAATAACTGATTGAGTATAAATTGCAAATATGATTGTATGGCAATATATTTTTTTTACAGGGGCCTTTCTCTTCTTTTTTAATTATATTGGATATGCAGTAATCGTTTATTTCTTTAATAAAATTGGCGCCGGTTATAAAGCTGTAAATACAGGTAATTTTTATCCTTCCGTATCGTTTATTGTGGCGGCTTATAATGAAGAAGATATAATTGAAGAAAAAATAATCAATACGCTAAAGCTGACATATCCAGAATCAAAGATTGAATTCATTTTTATTACAGATGGCTCCGCCGATAATACGGCATTGGCCATTCAAAAATATTCCTTCATTAAATTACTGCACCAGCCTGAAAGAAAGGGCAAATCTGCGGCACTTAACAGGGCTGTTGCCTCGGCACAGAATGATATATTAATAATGAGCGATGCCAATACTTTTTTGAATACAGATGCCATAAAATATATAGCGTCTCATTATGAAGACAGTAAGGTTGGTGGCGTGGCAGGCGAAAAAAGAGTGGTTCAGCCGGAAGGAGATGAAGGCAATGTTGGTAACAGGGAAGGGCTTTATTGGAAATATGAGTCGTTCTTAAAAAAAATTGACTCTGACTTTTATTCTGTGGTGGGCGCTGCCGGTGAATTGTTCTCTGTTAGAAGAGCTTTATATGAGCCTGTTGACAGTGCGGTTATCCTGGATGATTTTATAATCTCATTAAAAACAGCGCAGAAAGGCTACAGGATTATGTACGAGCCACGCGCTTACGCTACCGAATTCGCATCTGTGTCAATAGGAGATGAAAGGAAAAGAAAGATACGCATTGCAGCGGGTGGTTTCCAGGCAATTAAAATGCTTGCGTCTTTATTTAAGTTCTGGAAACATTCACGGCTCACATTTTTGTACGTATGCCATCGCGTAATGCGCTGGTGCACAAGCCCACTCTGTCTTATTTTAGTTTTTATATCAAACCTTGCCATTATTGTAAAAGGCGGCGGCTATTTTTATATCATTTGTTTTTTAATGCAGGTTGCTTTTTACGTTACGGCATTTGTATCTCCGTATATACCCTCAAATTCCAAACTAAAGCCATTAAAAGCAGCAGGGTATTTTGTATTTATGAATGTATCTGTGATACAGGGTTTTTTCCGGTTTGTTTCAAAAAAGCAGGCTTCAACCTGGGAAAAAGTACAACGTGCCCCGATGAAAAGAGACGCGTGAAAGTGTATAATGAAACAGAACAACTGCTAATATTAAAGTACTGCTTAGAAGGTTCATATCTTAATTTTTTGCATTTACGAACAAAATTTGATGTTTTACCAATTCAGCCACTGCATTCATCCGCATGTATTTAATTTTAAAAAATTTTTTAATCACCGTGCCACAAAAGCTAAATATGCGAAAGTTTTACTCACTTCTAATTCTCCTGACTATTTTAATCAGTTCTAACTGCGTTTCTGCTCAATCGGTTTTAGATCCTACTGACCCTGTTGTTACATACAACCAAAGCAGCCCTCCTGCCCAGCCAACATGGGGCCAGATAGGAAAGTGGGTAAGAACAAAACGACTTGGATGGAATACTGATTCTTATAAGGCATATGTATATAAAGGATGCGCATTCCGTTTAAAATTTCCCAAAACATATAATCCCACAGCCAATGACGGAAAAAAGTATCCTATGCTGGTGTTTTTTCATGGTTTGGGAGAAACCGGGAGTATTTATGATAATGAATATCAACTCTACCATGGCGGTGATGATTTTGCCGCAGCAGTAAATAATGGCACGTTTGATGGCTATATACTTTGCATGCAAAGCCAGGGCTTCTGGGGTGCGGGCCAATACCAGTATATTACAGAGATTATTGATTATATGGTGGCAAATAATAAGCTGGACCCTTTCCGCATAAGCGATAACGGTTTGTCTGCCGGCGGACAAGGCACCTGGGAAATGATGTTCAATCATCCTGCCTATATCGCTGCCGCCGTACCAATGTCATCTGTTTCAATCGGGTATAAAGATAATAGTAATGTAAACCAGGCTAAATACACACCTATATGGCTTGTTCAGGGTGGTAAAGATGGTTCGCCGGCGCCTCCTACGGCACAGCAGGTGCGTGATGCTTTCATTGCTGCCGGCGGAGATTTTACCTATACTGAATACCCGGATCTCGGTCACGGTGTTTGGGACAGGCTTTGGACTGAACCTGATTTTTATCCATTTTTATTAAGGGCTTACGGATCTAATCCCTGGCCTTTAACCGGAAGAACAGAGTTTTGCCCCGGCGATAATATAAATGTAACGATAGGGTTGCCGCCCGGTTTTGATGAATATCAATGGCGTAAAGATAATAATGTTATAAGCGGGGCCATTTCAAACTCTATCTCCGTTACAAGCACAGGCACTTATGATGCCCGTGTAAGAAGAGGCTCTATATGGTCTGACTGGTCACATACCCCGGTGGTTATAAAAACCAAAACACCTACTGTTCCTCCAACAATCACTATAGAAAATTTAAGCAGCCCTGCTATTCCTGCACCTGATGGAAGGAATTATGTTAATCTCCAGGTGCCAGATAATTATGTAAGCTATAAATGGGTGCTTACAAGCGATGTTGCTACATCAATAGGCAATCAAAATGTATTAAACGTAACCCAGCCCGGCAGCTATGCCGTATCTGTTGGTGAATTGTATGGATGCGCCAGCGTTTACTCTGCTCCATATAAAGTAATAAATGCAAATGGCACAAACGGGCCTGATGCGGCAACCAGCCTTACTGCTTTAACCTTATCAAATACGAAGGTGCAGTTAGACTGGTCTGATAAACCTAATCAAACTTATAATGAAACCGCTTTTGAAATTTACCGTTCAACAAAACCGGGCAATTCTTATAATTATATAGGAAGTGTGCCTGCTGATGTTGTTACATTTACAGATTCAGCAGCATTGCCCAATACAACTTACTATTATGTTGTGCGTGCTATAAATAATAATGCCGCTTCAGGTTTATCAAATGAAACCAGTGCAACCACTTTAACCGACAATGTTCCGCCTTCTGCTCCGGCAAACCTGCACGTGGTTTCAGTTACCAGCACATCGGTGTCGATTGCCTGGGATGCAGCAACTGATAATGTTGGAATAAGCAGGTATGATATTTTTGTGAATGGTGTAAAAACCTATACTACAGATAAAACTACTGTTACTGCTAATGGCCTTGATAACGGAACACAATATGTTTTCTATGTTAAGGCAAGAGATATAAGCGGAAACTATTCAACCCAAAGCAACCAGGTAAGTGCATTTGCTGCTTTACAAGGCCTTAATTATAAATATTATGAAGGTTCATGGTCTGTAC
>JAEWJV010000407.1 GCA_023386395.1 Bacteroidota bacterium | reverse complement strand
GTGTACACCAGGCGCCCCAGCCCGCATCCGAATTTGAAGCCCAGTAATCCCAACGTCCATAATCAAAAGCGCGAAACCAAGCTCCATCCAAATCATTATGTTTTTTGCTTTGCACCTGGATTCTTGTTAAGAAATCCGATAGTTTGTCAACCGCAGCTTTATACGTTTTACTTCCGGTTGCCTTCGCGGCTTCATTCAAACTAAACAAAGCGAAATTGCAGGTGTATAACATGCAGGAGACTTTTTCACCATTCTTATCTATCAACGAACCTTCATCAGACCCATAATCCTGGTTTGTATTTAATGGCTTAAACATGCCTTTACTTTTACCCAATTCTTCCTGTATAGCGCCGCTTGCATCCTGGTATTTCAGCAGTTCATTAACCATTTTATCGAGCCACTGGCGGTTTTGTTCTGTATTCTCCACTCTTACAAGCCAGGCAAGCGGTAAAATCATACGGGCACGTTGTGTCTGCATGCTGCTGCCCCATAACCATTTATCAGGATAGCCATCCATCGTTATTTTAATGGCTGCTTTTGTTCTTTCCAGTAATGGCTGATAGCCCGTTTTGCTATATAGCCATAAATAACAAGCCCACATCCACGATTCAAAATGCGGTGAAATATGTATTACATCCCTGTTGTAGTAATAATTCCACCCGTTTTTAATAATATCTGCTTCTTCCAGCCTTTCGCCTCTAAAACCTTCTTTGCCTGTTGTTCTGAAATTGCCCATGATAGCTTCTGCAAGTTGCCTATCCCATTTGTCGGTGTGGAGATAAGCCGATGCTGCTATCATACCTAAAATAGCTCTTGAATTATCATCACCGTAAAACGTACCTGCATTGGTGGTTGCCCATCCCAAAAGCCCAAATACAGCGCTTGAAGAATCGTCTTTTTCACTGGAACGCAGGTTAGAAGTATTGAACAAAAAATTGATAAGATTCGCTGATTTTGTTTGGTATTCCCTGTTATGCAAAAGGTCTCCGGCAGCAGCTAAAGCCATGCTTGCTTCACCCTGAACATCGGCACGCATCCAATAGCGGTACTGTTGTGTACCATCATAGTATATAGTTGATGTATGACCTTCCAAAATACCAAGGCTTCCATCGCCCACAGCTTTACTTTGTGCCACTGGCGGTCCAACCGGTTTCAATCCATCAGCACCGTATTTTAACCAATCTTCTTTCCAGCTTGAATCAATAAAGAAGCGACCGTTGTTAAACCATTGCACACCTTTTTGTATGCTGTTTAACCGGGCATTGGCGGGCAGTACGTCTTTACGTTGAAACATAGGTTTAACGTCTTCCACCCATTTGTCAAAGTGTTCTGTTTTTTTAGAAGTGATACGGGAAAGGATATATTTCCATACCGTTTGTATCGACTGTTGTGGTCCATAGCGACCTGTTTCAAAATTACTTAAACCGGTCATGCTTATTAGAGCACCGTTTTGTTCAAACAACAATGGATAGGCTTTAGTATCTTTTAATCCATATACTGCTTTATCAAAACCTACCACTTTCGCTAAAACAATTAAAGGACTTGAGGCTTTAACAGGCAAAATATAGCTGTTATGAATTCCCAGTAAATCCATTGGCTGCAGACTTGCTCCAAAAACATTGCTTGTAATTACGCCCCGTTCAAGCTGGGTTTCAAGCGGCCTGGCAGGAATATTTAATCCTGGAAAAGAAGAAGGATATTCAATATACAACCGAAGTTTTTTTCTTAAAGCTGTATTCAATAGTTCCTGTGAAATGTTATTGACAGGATCCATAGCCGGATAAGTTGCGGCAACAATAATAACGCCGGCATTATCAGCAGCTGCATTTACTGCTTCCAGCGGTGAATTGTATTGTTTTACTTTATAGCCTTCTCTTACAAGTAATCTAAAAAGATCGTTGCGTTCGTTGCCATAAAAGTAAAGTTCTCTTCCTTTCGCAAAAGATTGCGCCTGGCAACACAGCCATAGGGCAATAACAATGATTAAACGGTTTATGATAGTAAATGCTTTCATCTCATTAATAAGTTATAACATCAATTTTATGTATTAAGCTCCTGTAAAAGCCTGAGCCCTTCATCGCATATTATTTTATCTGTTCCTTTTTCCAGGTAAGACCACTTGCCGGGGCCTGTTTCATACCCTCCCAAATCAAATGCTTTGTTTGTTGGTATATAACCAATACTATTTTCGCCATACGCTGCAATAATCGTATGATCGAAGGGCGAGTTTTGTTCGATATAATTTGCTGTTTCAATAAAAGGTTCGCCGGGTAAAAAAAGAACCGCAATATTGCCAAAACGAACAGCACTAAACCTTGCAATAGCTTCCCGCAGATTGTTTATTCCCGCCTCAAGTCTTATAGAGAGCGTAACGCAACTGTTAACAGCTTTAAATGCAGGTGCGTTTTCCAAAGCAGTATATTTTATCTCTTTTACCACATTTGCCAAAGCCACCCCATGTTGGCGCGCAAACACAGCGCCCATTGATACTGTTGGCGGATTAGTGTCGCCCGCAGCACCATTTAAAAACAAAGACAAACCGTACGCAGATGTTTTTTCCAGCTCGAGGCAGAGCTCACCCGGAAAATCAGGTGATATATGCCTGAGGCACATTTCATGTACAGGATGACAAACAGCTTCGACAATAGTTGCAACCGGGTTATTGTTATCATCTATAAAGCGCAGCACTTTTACCCGCCTGTCAACCGGCTGTTTATCCATCAATTCTTTCGTAACTGGCTGAAGCGCGTCAGACATTACAATCTTATCATCTATATGAACCCTTCTTTGCATATTAAAGCCTTGCAGGTCGCCATAACCAATTAAAACACTGCAGGGCTGCATGTTATTAGATGCAACAGAAATTGCCTCCTTTATCTTTTGCTGAACATTGTTCAACCATGCTATATAAACAGGTTTAAGATAGAGATTTGATAAGGCAACCGATTCCGGTGCGGTATGGGTATGCGTGCAGGTGATAATGATTTTTTCCGGGTGCAACGCAGCCGACAAGGATTTTTTAAAATTTTCCCATCCACCGGTAGAGGTATCATTTAGTGCAAGCAGGTCAAGCGATACAATGGCTATATTTTCTTCTCCGCAGCTCAATGCAATTACCCTTGCCTTTAATGGTAAGCGAACCGAATCAAATAGCGCATACGTGCCGTTTACAGACGAAGTCAAAAGTCCTGCTTCCAGTGGCGGGGTAATATCTGAACAGGCTGCGCCTACTTTGAGCTGAGAGGTATCTTTCATTAATTTTTCTTTTTTACCCATTCAAAAGCTTGTTGCCAGAAACGATCATAATCTTTCCATAACTCAAAATTGATTCCCCAGTGTGGAGCAGGATCTGAAGTGAATATGAAAACACGCCCCTTCCCGTATTCGCCTGCCACAATGAGTGGGTGGCCGGTTTCTTTTATGCGCACCAGCACGTTTCCTTCCACCTTTTCCTTTACCTCATTATAACCGAATATGGGAGGAAAATCATTCCAGTTCAATCCTTTAATTAACGGGTGTTCCGGCTCCATAATTTCCACTGTAAATCCTGCGGAAGATTCTACCAGGTCTTCGCCAGGTAAGCATTCTACCGGCAGTGCCTGTTGCAAAACACTTCTTCCCCATCCTGATCTTGATTGTACGCCGCTGAAGGACAGCCACCCGCCAAGCATCATCAAACCGCCACCGTTGTGAATCCATTCTTTGATGATATTTAACCTGTCCGGAAAAGTCATTATGCGGTTTTCTCTTCTTGCACGGTCAAAAAAACTTGGAAATAGATGAAAGCATTTAGCTTCTACATCACTGATGATGAGACACTGAGAGGAGTCTAAATAATTTTCAAGGCCACCGGGTTCAAGGCGATAGATTTCCCAGTTAGCGAGTGGCGTTACATCAGCTTTTTCTTCCAAAGCCTCGGTAAGCCGCTGACCATAAAAATGCAGGTCTGCATCTTTCGTTTCTGTACCAAAAGGTGTCTCTATAAAAGTGGGGCCTACATGAAAAACCCAGTCTCCAAGATATAAAATGTGTTCTTCCTTTGTCCTGACAATTTGTTTTGCTCTCATAAAAATTTATACGTTTATATTTTATTCTACGGTTTGAAAATTTTGTTTTGTAATTGATGTTGTATCTGTAC
>JAEWJV010000386.1 GCA_023386395.1 Bacteroidota bacterium | reverse complement strand
CCTGTTGCTGCGCTATGCGCAACGCTTCCTGTGTAGAATAAATGCCCACAGTTACGTTGTCTCCAACCAACCGTACCTGCGGTACCCGGATTCTTTCGTTTATACGATGTTCAGGCTCCGGCTGCCTGTTAAAACGAGGATTAAATCTTCCTCTCTGAGGTAAAGCCATTCAAATTTGTTTCGTGAATAATTAAAATTAAATTTTAATGAATGAAAAATATATCCTGTAAAAATAAACTATCCTTTTCTTTCTGCAATTTCTTCTTTCAGTAAATTAATAAATTCTTCAATCGTTTGCGATTCAGGTTCTGTCTTATTATTTTTCCTGATAGCCAGTTTTCTTTCCGTTGTTTCCCTTTCACCAATAACCAGCATATATGGTACTTTGCCCATTTCTGCATCGCGGATTTTTTTGCCAATCTTTTCGCTGCGTTCATCTGTTTCAACCCTAATGCCGGCTTTCATTAGCTGTGTGTAAACTTCTTTTGAATATGGAAGGAATTTATCGCTGATAGGCAAAATCTTTACCTGAACCGGCGACAGCCACAAAGGCAGTCTTCCTGCATAATGCTCTAATAAAAAGCCAATAAAACGTTCATGCGTGCCCAGCGGCGCACGATGAATAATTAACGGAACATCGGAAGTATTATCAGGTTTTGTATAAGTAAGATTAAAACTGCGTGGCTGAGAAAAGTCAACCTGGTTGGTTGCCAGAGTAAATTCACGGCCAATCACGCTGTAAATCTGCACATCAATTTTTGGCCCGTAAAAAGCGGCTTCATCAGCTACTTCTACAAACGGAATTCCGGATTCAACCAAAACATTGCGCACCATTTCTTCAGTTTCCTGCCAAAGCTCCGGTTCGTTCACATATTTAATACCAAGCTTTTCTTTGGAGTGAAGCGATAAGCGCATTACGTATTTATCTATTCCAAAAATTTTGAAATACTTCAGGTACATATCGTTTACAGCGCGGAATTCATCTGCAAACTGTTCCTTGGTGCAATAGATATGTGCATCGTTCATGTGCAGGCAACGCACCCGCATTAACCCAAATAATTCGCCGCTTTGCTCATAGCGGTAAACTGTACCATATTCCGCAACACGATAGGGTAAATCCCGGTAGCTTTTTGGCTCTGCCGCATATATTTTATGATGATGCGGGCAGTTCATGGATTTAAGATAGTACTTCTCTCCTTCCAATTCCATTGGTGGATACATACTGTCGGCATAATACGGCAAATGCCCGCTGGTTAAATACATGCTTTCTTTAGCAATGTGCGGCGTAACCACGCGTTTGTAACCGGCTGCGGCTTCGGTTTCTTTGGCCAGCTTTTCCAGCTCTTCAATAATAACGGTTCCGTTCGGCAACCACATAATCAAGCCAGGGCCAACATCATCATCCATCGTATAAATTCCCAACTCCTTTCCCAGTTTGCGGTGATCGCGTTTTTTTGCTTCTTCCAGCATAGCGAGGTATTCATCCAGTTCTTTTTGGGATGGAAACGATATGCCATATAAACGGGTTAGCTGTTTATTCTTTTCATCGCCCTTCCAGTAAGCGCCGGCAATATTGGTGAGCTTGATGGCTTTTATAAAACCGGTTGAAGGAATATGTGGCCCACGGCACAAGTCAGTAAAATTGCCCTGTGTATAAAAAGTAATATTGCCGTCTTCTAAATTTTGCAACAAATCAAGTTTATATTCATCACCTTTTTCAGTGAAATAGGCAACGGCTTCTGCCTTCGGCGTTTCTTTTCTTATGTATGGATTGTTTTGCTTCGCCAGCTCATTCATCTTTTTTTCCAGTGCACGCAAATCTTCTTCGGTAATCTTTTTATCGCCTAAATCCATATCATAATAAAAACCATTATCAACCGGCGGGCCTACCCAGAATTTTACGCCGGGAAACAGGCTTTCAACAGCTTCGGCCATTAAGTGCGCGGTGGAATGCCAAAAAGTGGATCTGCCTTCCGGGTCTTCCCATCTCAATAATTTTACCGTGGCATTTTCCGTTATTGGCCGCGTAGCATCCCAGGTTTTACCGTTTACATTAGCTGCAATTATCTTTCTTGCCAAACCTTCGCTTATTGACCTTGCTATATCCAACGGCGATACGCCGCTTTCATATTGTCTTACAGCGCCATCCGGGAATGTAATATTTATCATAAATTAAAAAAGTAAAAAATTCAAAAGTAAACACTCAAAACGGGTTGCAAAATTAGTGAATGATAAGGAAGCATTAAAGTTTTGGTTGATTTCAATAAAAAGACTTTGGAAATAATGTATTCCAAAGCCTTTACGTATTAATTAAACATATGGTTAATGCGTAGAATTAATAAACTTCGCCACATTATCGTGCAATAATTTCAGCGACTCAGGATGCAGGTACACCATGTGACCCGACTGGTATTTTGCATACTGAATATTCTTTTGCAATGCAGCAGGAATAGGCAAATGCTGCATTTCATAAATGCCTTCAAAATAAGGTGTGCCCAAATCAAAATAACCCATATTCAGCATCACTCTCATATCAGGGTTATAGATCATTGCCTGCGCCAGGTCGTTCATTACATTGGGAAAACCCACATAACCACGGCGCTTGAAATCCCAGGGGTGCACATTGCCAAAGGTTTTATAATTCATGCCAATGCCATATTTTAAAGTAGTGCGCACATAATTATTGAAAGTTGCGGTAAAAGCGCCGTCAATGTAAGAATCCATAGGATCGTACTGCGCGTATTCACTTAAAGGATCGATAGCAGCGCCGGAAAAACGCGAATCCAAACGGCCGGTAATCTTACTGGAATCGCCCAATAATGTTTGTTCGAATTGCGGGCCTATAATACGCAGGTTGGCCTTTTTAATATAATCAACCGGTAAGCCGGTATATTGGTGCAGTTTTTCTGCCACCTGGTTAAATTGTGCAGCATCAAGTCCCGCGCCTTTATTCAATGCTACAGCATAATCAGTCAATGCAAAATTTTCAACTTCAGTTAAAAAAGATTCAAGGTTAGCCGGCTGGTTGGGTAGTTTATGGTGATACCAGGCAGTAGCCGCGAAAGAAGGTAATACCAATTCAAAAGGTAAGCCATCGCCGGGGTTTTCCTGTGTCATTTCCGTCATATTTCCATACGTTAATAACTGCGACAACAGGATGATGCCATTCAATGCAACGCCTTTATCCGAACCGAGAATATTCGCCACAACAGCAGAACGGAAAGTGCCATAACTTTCGCCAAATAAATATTTAGGCGAATTCCAGCGGTTATAATCGGAAAGGAATTTTGTAATAAAGGAAGCAAATGCCTGGCCGTCCTGGTCTATACCAAAAAAATCTTTATTGTTACCGGCACCGCCTAAATCTTTTGTAATCACCTGTCCGAAACCTGTGCCTGGCGCATCAATAAAAACAAGATCGCTGGCATCTAATAAACTGTAATCATTATTCACCGTTTTGTAGGGTGCTTTTGTTCTTTCAGTATCAGCTATATAAACCCTTTGCGGACCCCAGGCGCC
>JAEWJV010000247.1 GCA_023386395.1 Bacteroidota bacterium | reverse complement strand
CTTCAGTTCCAGCCGACGAATAACGCCGGGCAGTAGAATAAAAAATGAACTTTTAATTATAAATTTAGCAGCGGTTACGGGCTGACGATTTTTAAATACCGCCACATCGCCAAGCCGTTTCCGTTGGTAACAACCATCATGAAATACGAAGAGTTCATAACGAAATTCAATAAACAAGTATTTTCTATTGACAACAATAAACGGTTGGCTTTAGCAGTTGAAGTTTGCAAAAAACTCTATTTTGACTATGCAGGATTTTCAGACAAATATCAATGGGGCGACAAAGATGTTTTACTTGACGCAATTAAAATATTAGAGCAATCGCAAACCCAAGAAATAGATAAAAGTTTAGTTGACCAGACATTAAAACTCATAACTACAATTGCACCCGACATGGACGATTTTGGCGGAGAAGAGTTGGCTTCTTATGCTTTAAATGCTTGCGTGGCAGTTTATAAATCTATTCAGTTTTTACTTGATAAGCTACCTAAACATATTTATGAGGTTGGTATTGCTTTAACAGATACGATTGACTTTAAAATTCAAGCACATCAGGACTTGACAGAACAAGAAATTGACAACAATCCATTGATGATTGAAGCAAGAGAATATCGTGTTGAAAATTCAAAATAAACTGCGTACAACAGTTGCATTTGTAAAAGCATGGCTGACAAGCCGCGCTTGTACTGTACAGCAGTAATTCTTATCATCTTTTGTTATCATCAGACAATACGCTATTCAACATTTGTAATTATCTTCAACTTCAATTTTCAATTAAGCATTTGTACCGGCTGACCCAACGCTATTTCCATGCCTTCACAAATGCTTCAACGTTGGGCGTTATGCCAATTGACACACCTTACTTATTTTTGATACCTTTTAAATTTTTTGATGAATAGAAAGCTATTTTTATTTTTAGCCCTCATCGCAATCTCTCAAACACTTTTTTCGCAAAGAAAAACTGAAACTGCGAATGGAAGAATACTTACTAATACAGCAGTTGATAGTATCGTAACAAAATTAATGGACACTGCAGGAGTAACTGGTTTATCTGTTGGAATTGTCAACAACAATTCTGTTAACTACATAAAAAGTTATGGTTATAAAAACAAAACGACAAAGCAATTTAATGATACAGCTACTAACTTTTATGCAGCCTCACTTTCAAAATTGGTGTTTGCATTCATTGTAATGCAATTGGTTGACAAAGGTGTTGTAAACCTTGACACTCCTTTATATAAATATCTGCCTAAACCATTGCCTGAATATGAAAACTACAAAGACCTTGCAGGTGATGAACGTTGGAAATTAATTACTGCAAGAGAATGTTTAAATCATACAACCGGTTTTCCTAATTGGCGACAGCTTAATCCAAATGGCACGCAAAAACTCCAAATATTTTTTACGCCGGGTACACGCTATGCTTAATCCGGAGAAGGAATATACTTATTGCAACTCGTAGTTGAAACGGTTACACATCAAAAACTGGAAGACCTTGCACAGCAACAAATATTCAAACCATTTGGAATGACGAAAACAGGCTTTGTTTGGCAGAAATCATTTGACATAGATTATGCTGTTGGGCACGATGCAAATGAAGATACGCTAACATTAACTAAAAGAAACGAAGCCAACGCAGCAGGTTCAATGGAAACTACAATTGCAGATTATACACGTTTTATTTCTTACTTAATGCAGTGTAAAGAAATAAGTAATCAATCAAAGCAGGAAATGCTTTCGCCGCAAATAAAAATTTTTAGCAAGCAGCAATTTCCCTCTCTTAATAATGACACAACAAATGACAACAAAGAAATTCAGCTATCCTATGGGCTTGGCTGTGGGTTATTCAAATGCATGCATGGTTGGGCCTTTTTTAAAGAAGGACATAGTGAAGATGGATGGCAACATTATATGATTGGTTTCCCTGATAAAAAAGATGCTTTAGTAATAATGACTAACAGTTTAAACGGAGAAAGTATTTTTAAAGAATTAGTAGAAGATTTATCAGGAGTTACTATTCCCTGGAAATGGGAAGGTTACAAACCCTATCAACCAACAGTTAAAGTGCCTGAAAAAATCTTAACTCAATATGTTGGTGTTTATGAAGGCAGAACTAAAGCCATTATCTCCTTATCAAACGGACAATTAAAAGTTGAAGCACCAACAGAAGGTTTAGCCAAAACAAATCTTTATTCAACTGACAACAGTCATTTTTTTATGAAATCAATGCCAGTAAATATTGAGTTTATAAATCAAGGAAACGGAAAAACCGTGAAGATGTTAGTTGATGCTGAAGGAGAAAAATATGAATTGAATAGAGTGAACGATACCGTTTCAAAAAAATCTTTGGAAGAAAATTTAAAAACAGAAATTAAACCATCAAAAAAAAATTTATCTGCTTATGTTGGCAAATATGAATTAACAGGCAACTCAAAAAAGACGATTGTAATTGGATTGAAAGATGATTATTTAGTAGCACAACTTTTAGGGCAGGATAATGTTGAACTGATTTTTTCAACAGATACAACATTTAAGTTTAAAAGCGTAATTGATATTAAAGGCGAATTTATAATGGATAAGTTACAAAACTCATCATTGACCAAAATGGAAAGTATGAATGGAATAAAGTGCAATGACAAAGGCACGAACGCCCAGCAAATGTATCCTATGTAAAGCAGGGCTGATATTACGCTGAATGCCCCGCCAGCATAAATACCGAGCCGTTATATGCTATTAATTGCAATACCAAAATTGCTCAGTTTGACAAAGTATGACCAAGAAATAATTTTGGCACCGCACAAGCATTCAATCAGACATAGACAATAAGTTTTACTGAGCGACGCTTGCGGCTGTTTTTATTGCCAGACGATTTTCAAGCCTCAACAAATTAAAGAGTGGGCGGACGATGAACAGACCGCACTTTGTCCTAATTGTGGTATTGACGCAGTCATTGGTGACAAATCACGTTACAATGTGGCTGACAACGAATTCTTGACACAAATGCATCAATATTGGTTTTAACAATAGCAACATGAAACTTTTTGAACTTTTATTAGAAATCGTTGGCTGGTTGCAAATCGTAATTGGTGTGACTTTAGGTGCAGGACTCATATCATTTCTCATTTACTTGAAGTGGAACACTCACACAGGAAAAATTGTTGCGCTGACAATAGCTGCAATAGGTTTTGTTCTAGGTTGCATTTGGGCGACACGGATTTGGAAGAAACATGGGACAATAAATTGGTTATCGGGAATTAGAAGAATTTCTTAGCCTGCAAACGCACATAATAACACGGGGTTTTGCGCAAGTGGGGCAGACGGAATAAACATCTGCAATTGTGCTGCTATCAGCAGCAGTCCGGGCAGACCGGATGCTATGAGCAAACGAACAAACAATCAACTTTTTTATTCTACATTCGGCTGACGGTTCGGGACGGAAGTCTGTTTCCCTGCCTTCGCAAATACCTCACGTTAGCGGCAAGCTTGTTGCACACCTTCGCTTCGTCAGAAAAAACATTTGATAAAGGAATTGCTGCATTTCATGTAATTGTAAACCCGCTTTTATGCTTTTATTTTAATTTGACACAAACATTACCAACAGAAAACAAAATGAAACAAATCATGAAATTTTTAGCTTTGACAACTTTGATTTTGACAGCATGCAACAGCTCTAACAACGGATCTTCTATGGTAACGGATTCTCTGACAAATAGCGTTCAGTCGCAAAACTCAAATCCTCTGGATAATTTATTTACATTAGCCGATGCTGAAAAAATAATGGGAGAATCCGCTCATTTAATTGACAGTACATTAAAGATTAAAGGTGAATATCCCAGGTATATTGACAGTATGTCAATGATTAAAAAGGATGCTTTTATATATAGTTCCGGGTATATGGCTAATTCCAAAGACAAGAAAACAGGAAGAACCGGTGTTGTTTACTTCCTGCTCGAAGAGTATGCCGATGTTACATCTGCCAAAAACGTTTATTCATTCTATAAAAATGCGAATGAGAATGCTATAGGTTTTAAAGAGCTTCATGATATGGGAGACGAAGCCTGGTTTGGAGAAAGTCCCCTATTTGTTTATGTAAGAAAAGCTGATAAAATATTTCTCATCAAAGTAAATAAAATGACCGGTACGACCTCTTTAAATGAATTCAATCTAATTGCAAAAAAAATTGCTGAAACGCTATAGCTATTACTCAAAGCTATTACGGCTTGCGGCTTTTGTATAAACAGATAATGATTAGCCATTGCCGAAGAAAACCATCCGCTAACAGGCGGTTTTGTGCAAGTGGGGCGAACGGAAGTCCAATCAACTTTTTTGCAAATCTCAGCTTCATCTCCAGCGGACGAACATCGCCAAGCAACAGATTAAACATTGAACTTTTATTTATAATTTGGCTGCGGTTGTGGGCAGACGAATAATAATTCCCACCTGCACAAAGCTGTGGCCGTAAGCGGTCATTGTAAAATGACAATCACTAATTAAAATGAAACTATGTACATATGGAAGACAACGTAAACAAAGTCGTTCAGGATTTTCTTAAATATCTTGGAGAAAGAAATTTGACAGAATTAACGCAGCTTTTCAGTGAAACTGTGGATTGGTATATTCCAGGTGATGAAACTAAAGCAACCTGGTTAGGAATAAGAAATACCCGGCAAGAAGTTTCTGACTTTTATGAATTATTATGGAAAAATACACAGCCTGTTTCTGCAAATATTGACAACATTTTTGCAGACGGAGAAAATGCAGTAATCGTTGGGGAGTTTTCGACAAAGATGGTTAAAACGAACAATATTCTTAACTCATTATTTTGCATTCAAATGCGTATTCAAAACAACAAAATTGTGCGATACAGATTATTAGAAGACAGCTTTCAAGTTTCAAAATCCTTGACCGGATAAAATCAAAACAACGAACCGCTAACCAAAGGTTTGCCGCAAGGCTGGCAGACGGAATAACAATTGGCTGTTGTATTACTATCAGCTAATATCGGGCCTGGCCGGATTCTGTTTGGCTTTTACCCCTATCTGACGCAAGTATGCGGTTTAGCTTTTGCAGCGCAGCGTACTTGTGCCTTGCAACATAAAACAAAGCAATCCGCACAAGTACCCCATACAACAAGGCCAGCCCTGCATACTTGCGCTATCATCCTGTTACGTTAGTCAGAAGTTTAGTGCGACCCTCAAACGAACAGAATGAACCAAAGAAAAAAAGCAGTATTTAATTGGAGCGGTGGAAAAGACTCTGCGTTAGCACTTCAAACCATTTTACAAGACAATCAGTTTGACGTTGTTTCATTACTGACAACAATTAACGAAGAAACATTGACTTCTTCCATTCATTCTATCCTGTTGAAATACTGTCAAAACAAGCTGACAGCATTGGTATTCCGCTTTACACCGCCCAACAAAATCTCTTATGACATCAGGTTAGACAACGGACAAACAAAAACTTTTGAATATTGGCAAGCGGACATAACAGCGTGAAAAAAGAAAACCGGACACATAAAAGCACCTACAAGAAATTGGCTGTTCAATGGTTAAATGAAGCTTTGTGCTTCGTATCAGGTTCTAAAAAGAAGAATTCTTCAAGAGCGTTTATAAACAAGCGTCATTTTATTGATTGACAGAGGTACACCTTTTCGAAAGATGTCACCTCTTTGAAATAATTTGTAAAGAGTATGAGCACATTTGTGATAAGCCTGCCGAAAACCATAAAATTGACACTTCCATTCTTATTGACACTTCATATTTGACTACAACAAAAGCAGATTTGGTTATATCTGTAGTTTGACTATTGCACACTTTGCAATATCAAAAAAGACAGAAAATGAAAATAGTATTAACAGGCTCATTAGGGCACACCGGCAGACCACTTACACAGGAGTTGGTGCAAAAAGGACATTCTGTAACAGTTATCAGCAGCAAAGCAGAAAGACAAAAAGAAATTGAAGATTTAGGGGCAATAGCTGCAACCGGTGCGATAGAAGACATCGGATTTCTGACAGCAACTTTCACGTGCGCTGATGTATTTTATTTAATGACCCCGCCGGTTCCTTTCTTCAATCATAGCTTTGATCCCGGATCGTATTACACACAATTGGCCAATGGTTATGCAGAGGCTGTTTTGCAATCTGGTCTAAAGCGTGTAGTATATCTCAGCAGTATTGGCGCTCACCTGCACAAAGGCAGTGGCCTTATTCTTCATTCACACCACATGGAAAATATTTTAAGATCGTTGCCGGATGATGTTGCTATTACTTTTTTACGGCCTGTTGGTTTTTTTAATAATTTGCTGGCCACTATCCATGCGATAAAAACGCAGGGAGTTATTAGCTACAATTATGGCGCAGATGACAAAGTGCTTCTGGTGTCTCCGGTTGATATCGCAACTGTTGCCGCCGAAGAAATAACCCAACATTTTACAGGTAGAAAAATACGCTATATAGCCAGCGAAGAACTTACCTGCAATGAAGTGGCCGGCATTTTAGGCGAGGCCATCGGTAAACCTGATTTGAAATGGACCATTATTTCCAATGAACAATACCAAAAAAACCTGGAAAAAATTGGAATGGCGCCACATCTTGCAGCGGGCATGGTGGAAATGAACGCTGCAACGCATACGGGCAGGTTGTATGAAGATTATTATAAAAACCGGCCAACTTTAGGCAAAGTAAAACTGAAGGATTTTGTAAAGGAATTTGCGACTGCCTATCACCAGGAATAAGTATATTGTAAAAATGGCAAATACAAAACCATACAGAATTAAAACCATCAGTGAGTTTCACCGGTTTAGAAAATTGCCAAAGCCGGAGCATCCCCTGATAAGCATCGTGAATGCTGAACATCTCAGGAGCTTGCCTTACAATGAACCGAAGAGTTTGATTTTGGATTTTTATTCTATCTCTATTAAGAAGGGGATAAGCGCAAAAATAAAATACGGGCAGCAGCAATACGACTTTGATGAAGGCGTGATGTTTTTCATAGCGCCCCACCAGGTTTTCGGCATTAAACCGGACAAAAATGAACTATCGAAACAATCATCAGGATGGATGTTGCTCCTTCACCCTGATTTTTTATGGAACACGTCACTGGCTAAAAAAATAAAGCAATACGATTTCTTTGGTTATTCAGTAAATGAAGCGTTGTTTGTTTCTGAAAAGGAAGACGTAATCATTCAAAATATCATTCACAACATTCAACAGGAATATCATTCGAACATTGACCAATTCAGCCAAAGTATCATCATTTCACAAGTTGAAACCTTGCTCAACTATGCAGAAAGATTTTATAAACGACAGTTTATCACGCGAAAAATAACCAATCATCAAATCCTTGACCGCCTGGAAAAATTGCTTACAGATTATTTCAACAGCGATGACCTGGTAACAAAAGGATTGCCGGCGGTTCAGGACATTGCTGCGTCATTAAACGTATCGCAAAGCTATTTAAGCGGCTTGCTAAAAGTATTGACAGGACAAAGTACACAGCAACACATTCATGACAAGCTAATTGAAGAAGCAAAAGAAAAATTATCTGCCACCGATAAATCAGTAAGTGAAATTGCTTACGAATTAGGCTTTGAATACCCGCAATCATTCAGCAAACTTTTCAAGACAAAAACAAATCTTTCACCTTTGAAGTTCAGGCAGTCATTCAACTGACGAAATCAAAATCTATGGTTCTTTTTATTGTTACGGTGATACCTTTTCGAAAGTCGTCACCTCTTTGAAATGATTCAATTAACAGGCTTAAAATTAATTTATGAATAGGATAAAATTTTTAAGCCTGGCATTTTGTACTTTAATATCGTTTGCCATAGTAATAGATTGTTTTCTTCACAAAAGCTTGTTTCATCAAATCGCCCCGACACCTGGATTTGTACTTTTTTAACCTTACTTATTACTTATTTGAAAGGGAGAAATATCGGGCGACTATGTAGAACGAGATGGTAAAGTGATCTTTAAACGTATCCCTCGCAAAGGCGGTTGCTGAGTAAATAAAAATACATTGATCCTGATGGCGAGGTGTATAATTATGTGGTATTTGTTAGTAGTTAAGAGGCGATAGCTTAGTTCTTCATATGGACACCATTTCGAAAAGATTACCTCTAATGTAT
>JAEWJV010000352.1 GCA_023386395.1 Bacteroidota bacterium | reverse complement strand
AAATATCCCTGTTCAGTATGTGCCGAATGAAAAGCTGAATGGCTTAACCAATATCAATCACCAGGGCGTAATTGCGTACCGCTCCGCCGTTACTTACCAGGACCTGCAATCTGTTATCGACTGGATAAATGATAAAGGTGAAACAGCATTATTATTAATGCTGGACGGCGTTACCGATGTGCGCAATATTGGCGCTATTGCCCGCAGTGCTGTTTGCTGCGGTGCACATGCCATTATCATTCCCGATAAAGGCGTTGGTGCTTTAAATGAAGATGCCGTAAAAAGCAGCGCCGGCGCTTTGGAGAAATTAAATATCTGCCGCGTAAACAGTTTGCTGAAAGCCGTGGATGATTTACACCTAAATGGCATTAAGGTTTTTACCAGCGAAATGAACGCAAAGCAAAAACTCTTTGAACTTGATCTTGCCGGTCCTTGCTGCATCATTATGGGAAATGAAGAAAAGGGTGTTCAGTCTTATTTATCCAAAGCCGCCGACACACATTTCACTATTCCCATGAAAGGTGAATTTGATTCGCTGAATGTTTCAGTTGCCGCAGGCATTATTTTGTATGAATCAATGAAACAAAGATTATAAATGGTTTGTGCACATGAATTGTTTTATCAATAATTTTATATTTATTAGTAACTCATTGAAAAGCTTTGCTATAACTTCGCGGCGCAACAATACGCTGTTAATACAACGAGATGCTTAGAAAATCATGGTGGAAAATATTGAGTTTTATTTTGCTGATGTACACATGTATCATGGGCTTTCTCGTAAAAATACCGGTGCTCGATGGCCGGTTGCAGCAATCTATCCGTAATTTATTTTTCCATGTGCCCATGTGGTTTTGCATGATGGTGCTCTTCACGGTTTCTGTTATTTATGCAATCAAATCCTTAAACTCCGGCAAAATAATTCACGATCATTATGCAACTGAATATGCCCGCAGCGGTATTGTGTTTGGCGTTTTGGGATTGATAACCGGGGCTATCTGGGCAAAATACCAGTGGGGCGCATTCTGGAGCAGCGATCCCAAGCAAAACGGTGCCGCCATCGCTATATTAATTTACCTCGCTTATTTTGTTTTAAGAGGATCTGTTGATGACGAAAACAAACGCACACGCTTAAGTGCTGTGTATAACATATTTGCTTTTGCCATGCTGTTTCCAACCATCTGGATTTTACCGCGGTTGACAGAATCTTTGCACCCGGGCGGGCAAGGCAGCGAAGGCAACCCCGCATTGAATGGTTCAGACCTTGCACCACAAATGCGCCTCGTTTTCTGGCCGGCTGTTATTGGCTGGACCTTGCTGGGCGTTTGGATAACCACCTTAAGAATAAGGCTACAATTGTATAAAGAAAAATTATTTGAATATGCTTAGGAAATTAGCGCTTCTTCTTTCTTTTTATTTTATCGCAGCAGTCAGCTATGCGCAGCAAATGGATTTATCAAAGGAAGAGCCTACTGATTTCATGAGCGGCAGCGGGAAAATTTATGTGGTGATGGCTGTTGCCGTTGTAATTGTATTGGGGTTGCTTATCTATGTAATTAATCTTGACAGGAAGATTTCTAAACTGGAAAAAGAACGGCCTTCAAAAGGCTAAAAATTTTTTATTCATAAAAAACAAATGTTCATTAGTATAATTTAAAATGATCTAACGATGGCAGACAAACACTATAATTTTTTTGAAAGTGTAACCCGGAGCTTTGACAAAGCGGCAAAATTTACGCAATGGGAAAAAGGTATTCTTGATCAGATTAAAGCCTGCAACTCTGTTTACCGCATGCGGTTTCCCATTAAACGCGATGATGGTTCTATTGAAGTAATTGAAGCATATCGTGCACAGCATTCACACCATAAAACACCCTGCAAGGGCGGTATAAGATACAGCGAACTGGTTGATCAGGATGAAGTAATGGCACTTGCTGCTTTAATGACCTATAAATGTGCCATTGTGAATGTGCCGTTTGGCGGCGCTAAAGGCGGTATTAAAATTAACCCGAGAGAATTCAGCGCGTGGGAATTGCAGAAAATTACACGACGTTATACTTCGGAACTGGTGAAAAAAGAATTTATCGGCCCCGGCACAGATGTGCCTGCCCCCGATTATGGAACGGGTGAACGCGAAATGGCGTGGATACTGGATACCTATATGGCAATGCATCCCGGCGAAGTGGATGCTATGGGTTGTGTTACCGGCAAACCTGTTGCCCAGGGTGGTGTAAGGGGAAGAAAAGAAGCTACCGGCCTCGGCGTTTTTTATGGCATACGCGAAGTTTGTTCCATGCCTGATGTAATGGAAAAGTTAGGCCTGGCCACGGGTATTGTTGGTAAACGCATCGTTGTGCAGGGCCTTGGAAATGTGGGTTATCATACCGCCAAATTTTTCAGGGAGCATGGCGCTAAAATAGTTGCCATCGCTGAGTTTGAAGGGGCTATTTACAGCGAAGAGGGTTTAAATGAAGAAGCCGTATTTCAACACAGAAAAAGTACTAAATCGATATTGGATTTTCCCGGTGCCACTAATTTAAAAATAACCGGCGATGCGCTGGAACTGGAATGTGATATTCTTATTCCGGCCGCGCTGGAAAATGTTATTAACGGTAATAACGCTGCAAGGGTTAAAGCCAAGATTATTGGTGAAGCAGCCAACGGCCCTTTAACACCCGATGCTGATGAAATACTCTCAAAAAAAGG
>JAEWJV010000181.1 GCA_023386395.1 Bacteroidota bacterium | reverse complement strand
ACTGGGCGCTTGGGCATTGTTGATTTTTTGCAGCAATAATTTATTATCTATACGGGAGAGTTATTTCTTTGAACCTGCTCATCCCGTTTTATTTTCTGCCAATATTTTTTGGACACGAACAACATTCCAAAGCTCTCACCATTTTCCTTTTTTAAATGGCGATGATGCATTTTATGCGCCCACCGGATTGCGTTTATGTAACGGTTATTGCTTTTCTCAAAAAGCTTAAACCGCCGGTGTATAATAATTTCGTGCACAATAAAGTAAGCAATGCCATATAATGTTATGCCGCAGCCAATACTTACAACCCACCATGCTTCACTACTCCATCCAAACTGTATGCATAGCCAGCCCGGAATAGCAAAAATTAAAAAAAAGAGATCATTCTTTTCAAAAAATCCGTTGTGGGGTAAATGATGATCTTTGTGCAGGCTCCACAAAAATCCATGCATAATATATTTATGGGCTAACCAGGCAACGCCTTCCATAAAGATAAAAGCCGTTACGCCGAATAATATGTAGATAAGAAGGCTCATAAAAATGTTCGAAGCACTAAAAAAAACAACAACTGTATTATAAACAAATGTACGGCGAATATATTGCGGCTTCCGGCATTCAACTTCCTGAAAAGGGCAAGCAATAATGCGCTTATAATTATCCAGCTTACATAATTGAAGAGCGGGATATGGCTATTTTGCCATTGCCAATAACCAAGTTTTACAGCAACAGGTTCCATAACCCAGTCGAACATTACGGTAAGAAAAACAGCATCAATAATAAAAGAAACCGCCTGCAGTTGTTTGCTTATTGAAAAGCCGCCTTTGCTTAACCTTCGCAACATATAGTTTTCATAAGCCTGTGTAAACATGCCGGCACAATAAATAATAATAAACCAGTTGATTCCAATTATAAGCGGCACATTAAATAATTGCGGACCCAACGTTTCACCATACATATATTTTCCAAAAACTGCAGCCGTGTTTACGCCAGCCGCTTCTATTAAAAAACCAGCCGTGCAGGTGATCAAGAAAAATAAAAAAAAATGTTTTTTCTTTTTGAGATGCGTTGCAATAAGCAAAACAGTCATTAATAAAAGATGAATAGGTGTGCTATTTATAAACCACTCTTTATAAGGCGTAAGTAAAATGCCAATTAACCCGCATATATGAAACAATAAGGCGATGAATAATGCAGCTTTATTAAGATTTGATTTTGAGATCATGCCGTTTAATTTATTGGCCGCTGTTTTTAATAATTAAGTTTGAAGTTATGGCAGCACTCTTTAAACAAAGTGGAATGCCACCGCCGGGATGAACACTTCCACCTGTAAAATAAAGGCCGTGAATGCTTTTAGAAAAATTAGGATGCCTGTTAAAAGCTGCCATTCTGCTGTTTGAGGCTGAACCATAAATAGCGCCAGCAAAACTTGCGGTTTCTTTTTCAATTTTTTGCGGGTGTAATACAGCTTCTGTTTCAATTAATGGTTCAATATCTGTTTGCAGCACGCGGTTAAGTTTGGCAATAATATTTTTTTTGTATGATTGAATGGCAGCATCATTAATATCTGCACCGCTTGCCGTATTTATCATTACAAACCAGTTTTCTTTCCCGGCAGGTGCATGCATACCCGGCTCACATTTAGCCGTAATGTTCACATAAATGGTTGGATCAGCATAAACTGTTTTTGATTTGAAAATGCTATTAAATTCTGCTTCATAATCCTCACTGAAAAAAACATTGTGCAACTCAAGCTGCGGAAATTCTTTTTTAATACCCCAATAAAAAACAATAGCACTGCTGCTTCTCTCCTGTTTTAAAACTTCCATTGCTTTAGCTACATCATTCAGCAATAATTTGTAAGTAAAATAAATATCAGCATTACTCACAATAACATCTGCATACAATGCCTGCCCGTTTACAAATAAGCCTGTTGCCTTATTATTTTTTGTTATGATTTTTTCAACCGGCGAATTAAAATGAAACTGCACATTCATTTTACAGGCAAGCTTATACAAAGCATTGCTTACAGCTATCATTCCGCCCTTTGGATAAAAAACACCTTCATTAAATTCTACATGCGGGATAAGCTGCAGCATTGCCGGAGCTTTATATGGACTGCTGCCATTATAGGTTGCAAAGCGATTGAATAATTGTACAACATACGGGTGGCTGAACTTTTTTTTATTGGCATCGTTCAATGTTGAAAATATATATGAAGGTTTTGTTTGAAGCCAGGCCTTTAACACGTTCGTATTAAGCCATATTGATTTCTGATGTAATGAGTTGTTCAGAAATATTTCGCCAATATTCTTATATATCTTTTTTGATTCATTAAGATAACCTATTATATACTGCGCCGGCTCGCCGGTTTTTGCTTCAACTTCATTGGCAAACTTATTATAATCCGTATATGCATTTATTACCACGCCATCTTCATAAAAATATTTGCAGCTAATTTCCAAAGACGTGTAATGAAGATATTCATGCATATCTTCATTACAAAGCTTAAACAACTCTTCTATGTTTCCAGGCTGAACAAATAAACTTGGGCCGGCATCAAAATAATAGCCTTCCTGCTGAATTAAGTATATTTTTCCACCTGGATAGTTATTCTTTTCAAATATGTTTACTTCATAACCACATGCTGCAAGCCGTATGGCGCAGGCCATACCTGCAATGCCAGAGCCTATTATAAAAACTTTTTTTTGCACGCAACTATCAGGCAATTACCGAAGCGGTATTTTTCCAATTTTTTATACGAGGGAAGGCCAATGAAAACCATGCAGTGAATTTATGAGGATGCGTTTGCAGGTCAGATTCAATTTCTTCCATTGAGCGAAAGCAAACATTTTCTGCCTCGTTTTTATTTATATTCATTTCGCCATTATAAACACCGGCAAATACATGATCGAATTCATGTTCTGTTAAACCGTTATCAAATAAAGCTTTATAGGTGAAATCAAAAATTTCATCGAGCTGCGTTTCAAAACCTAATTCTTCTTTTAACCGCCTTGCTGCTGCATCTTCAATGCTTTCACCGGGCTTTGGATGACTGCAACAGGCATTCGTCCATAAACCGCCGCTATGATATTTACCGGTTGCCCGCTGCTGCAGCAGCATTTCATTTTTATCATTAAATATAAATATGCTGAAAGCCCTGTGCAGCCTGCCTTTCAGGTGAGCTTCCATCTTTTCCATTACGCCAATTTCCTTATCCTGTTCATCTACCAAAATAACTTCTTCCATCTTTTAAGCGGAGATTTAAGTTTACAGTTATGTTCAATGTTTATTATCTTATCAGCACCGTTGTTCCTTTTAATGAATAGGCCTGTCCGGTATCGCGGTTCTTAAAACTTAACATCCATACATACGTACCCGCCGCCTGCGGGTAACCATTAATTCTCCCATCCCATTTTTTAGTCCAGTCTTTTGTTTCAAACACAAGCTGACCCAAGCGGTTATATACACGAAACACCAGATTATCGGCCTTGTATGCATTTAACGGATAAAGATAATCGTTAAGGCCATCTCCATTTGGCGTAAATGCACCCGGCACGGCAATATAACAACTATAGTGCACCTTGAGGTTTTGAAAGGATGTATCAAAGCAGCCAAGATCGTTTTTAACAACAAGCGATATTGGATAAGTGTTCCCATTCCTCGTTAAGGGATAAGGATAATATTTGGTGGAGGGATTTTGCATAATTGTAACGGCGCCGTCGCCTAAATTCCAGTACCAGCTTACAATTTTACCAATGCTCGAATCAACAAACTGTGCAGGATCTTCAGGGCATAATTCGGGTGAAGGCAAAATATTAAAACGCGATACCAATTCATTATCGAGCAATATATCGGCAGCGGCAGAATCTGAACATAGATCATTGCTTACATATAATTTGATATGCTTGCTTCCATAATCATTAAAAATAAAAAAAGAATCCCTGGCGTCGCTTGTGCCGTTTGCATCAAACACCCAGTCCCAATTATTAACCTGGTTTCTGCCATCGTGGCTATAAAATAAAGTATCATTCATACAACCTAAACCCACGCGATAACTAAAATCGGCCGAAACAATATCTGCCGTTACAAAACTTAATGAAGATCCGGCGGGCGTTTCCTGCGAACATTCATCATAAATTGTATTGCCATCTGTTCCTTCTTTAAGTGTGATTACAAAATTGCCGGCAGATTGAATTGGCTTATTCAACTTTACTGTTATAACACTGCTTACTCCATCCTTGCAATTTTCGCCTGCTGCTGATACAACTGAAACCGGCGCTGTTCCGGTAACAACAAAATCACTTCCATCGGCAGCAACGGAGCTGCATAACATGGGGTTTTTAAAAACAAGTTTTATTTCGTCGGGTGCGCATCCAACCGGCGCAATGCTGTCCATGGGTGTGGGCACCACCGGATAAACCGTAAATGATATTTTTGAGTTTGGAGGAATATCATTGGCGCAGTTATCAAGCAGAGTATTATCATCACCACCATTCTGAATAATTAATGAATAATTTCCGGGAGGCAGCGGTTTATCTAAGGTAATTTTAACGGAATCCATATCAAACGAACTATTGCAGTTAATGCCGTCCGCCGAAGTAATCTTAGCCAGGGATGAAGACAATGTAAAATCACTGCCATTTGCGGCAAGGCTTGAACATTTTACTTTTTTATTCAATTTCAGGGTAATATACTGCCCTGAACAGGCTGCTTCGGCCACAAGCATCTGTGGTTTTAACGGGTCATCAATGCTTGCAGTGCCGCCTTTAAACTCAAGATCATAACCGCTTTGATTATTACCTGAAAAATGACTTATTAGCAATAAGTACTCATGCCCTTCCGTAATTGTGGGCATTTTACTGTAAGTGGTTAGATGATCGTCGGGATTAGAAGCGCAGCTAATATTATTTGCATTGCTTGCTGAGGTTCCGGTTATGCCATAGCTGCCACTCCAGTTTCCGGTAACAAACAGCGAAGCATTTATATAAACTTCAAAAGCATCGTGGCCGGTAATATCAAAAAGCTGCCAATCATAATCATCGCCCAGGTCTTCAGGCGTTATCACAAAACCCAGCGTGCCTGTTTTGTAACAGGTAAACCTATACCAGAAAGGATTAAAATCAATATAATCAACGCCATCAGAACAGGGTACAGGAATTTTTTGATTACTGCAGGTGGGCACACTTGACTGGTGGAAGGTTTGAACACCGCAAACCGGGAAAGCCGTTTTTGGTGTTTGGCCAAGCTCAGTACAAAACTGACTCCGTCCTTGCAGAAAGCTTATCAATAGCAGAAAAAGTAAACCGGAAATTCTCCCAAGCATATTTTCACAAATTAAAATAATTGCTTTAATTATTAACTGCTATTAAACAAGATGCTAATGAAGCCTGTATCGTTGTAATTTAGTTGAATTTTTTTTGAGAAGTTCGATAGAAATTATGCAATAAGCAATTTGCTATAATGTATCAATAATACATTTAATTTGAAAATGTTAGTGCCTGAAATGCCTCATACCGGTAATAACCATTGCAAGATTATTCTGTATGCAATAATCAATGCTGTCTTTATCCCTTACCGATCCGCCAGGCTGAATAAACGCTTCCATGCCTGCGGCATGCGCTAATTGCACACAATCATTAAATGGGAAGAAGGCATCGCTTGCCAATACAGCGCCTTTCAGATCGAATTTAAACTGTTTTGATTTTTCAACAGCCTGGCGCAAAGCATCAATACGGCTTGTTTGCCCGCAGCCTTTGCCAACCAGTTGCCTGTTTTTTATTAAAGCGATGGCATTACTTTTTAAATGCTTGCAAACAATGTTGGCAAACGCAAGATCGTCATGCTCCTGCTGCGTTGTATTGCGGCCGCCAACCTCTTTCCATTCACTAAAATTGCCTTTATCATTATCCTGCATCAATGTGCCATTCAATACAGATTTATATTGAATTTGCGGAGTATAAGCGCCTGTTAGCTGCAAAAGGATCCTGTTCTTTTTCGATTTTAATATTTGCAACGCATCTTCATCAAAAGCAGGGGCAATCAGCACTTCAAAGAATATTTCATTAATAGCTGATGCAGTTGCCGCATCTACAGGTTTATTACAAACAAGCACACCACCAAATGCACTTTCAGGATCGCCGGCCAGAGCAGCATCCCAACTATCTTTTACGGATGACCGCTGCGCAACGCCGCAAACATTCGTGTGTTTGATTATAGCAAAAGTGGTTGTATCAAATTCGTTTATTAATTGGATGGCAGCATCTATGTCAACAAGATTATTATAAGATATTTCTTTACCATGCAATTGATTAAAGCAATTCTTCAGATCACCGTAAAACAATGCCTGCTGATGCGGGTTTTCACCATACCTCAATCCCTGTTTTTCGTGAAAAGGATTAAATAATGCCTGGTTGAAATAATTGCTGATAGCTATATCATAATTCATAACCACTTCAAATGCTTTGGCGGCAAATTGTTTGCGCTGTTCAAGCGTGGTTTCACCTTGTTGGGTTTCCAGTAAAGATACAAGTGGCTGGTAATCTTCTTTGGCCGCAATAACCAATACATCTTTAAAATTTTTAGCGCCTGCACGAATCATGGAAGGACCGCCAATATCAATTTTTTCAATAATGGCTTTTTCAACGCCACTACTATCGCCACTGAATAAAGGCGAAGCATGCTGCGCCACCGTTTCTTCAAAAGGATAGAGATCAACGATTACCAAATCAATTTCAGGTATTTTATATTGAGCCATTTCCTGCAAATCCTGTTCAATATCCCTTCTGCCCAAAATACCGCCAAACACAGACGGGCGCAGCGTTTTAACCCTTCCGCCGAGAATAGAAGGATAAGTGGTCAACGATTCAACGGGGATACATTTTATATTAAGGTCTTCAATAAATTTTTGTGTGCCGCCGGTAGAATAAATTTTAATGCCGAGCTTTTCAAGTGTTCTTACAACAGGCTCCAGTCCGTCTTTATAAAAAACAGAAATTAATGCGCCTGATATTTTTTTTTGCATGAGAATGTGTGTTTAAACCTATGATTTCAAAATAAAAGCACCTTGTTCCGGTACTGAATAGAAGCGCAAATGTAATTGCTCAAATTCTTTTTTCCATTTTGAAAATTTCCAGGCTGGTACACTGCTGTCCACAACTATATATTTACAATTAAAAAGCCGGTGTAACTGAGCAGGCATAACCGTTGAATTATTGGAAAGTATTATTACATCCACATCAATTTTTTTATGAGGTTTCCCTTCAGGAGCGGGCCCCGAAAGCGCTAATACGTTTAAAGTGTTTAGCTGAAAGATGAAGTTTGAAATATCAGGCAGTACCATTTCTCCGGAGGTATAAAGCCTGTTTCTTGTGTGGGCGGGTTTAATATTAAAATTCCTGAGCACTGCATCTTTTATCACGACTGAATCGCCAAAGAAATGGCAATCTGTTCCTGCAATAAAATCTATCGCCCGATGCTTTGGAACATTATAGACAATCAGTTTTTGCTGTGTTTTATGTTGATAAATATTTATATCCCGAAGCATAAAAAACAGCATCATACCTAATAATGCAGCAATTATATTTTTTGTGTGCCTGGTAAACAGCCAGCATGTAACAATCGTTGTTATGGCAAATAATATCAGTAACTGCAGAAATGAAATTTGCAGACCATTCCATACAGAAAAAGGCAGCTTATCAATATGCATGGTAAAGGCATTCATAAGCCATAACAGCGCTTCCGTTAATTTACCTATGAATAAATTAATATGTGGCAGCCATGCAAAAAGAAACAAAGCAAGCTCTGCCACAAGCACAAGGCTTGATAACGGAACAGCAACCAGGTTACTGAATAAAAACAACAAAGGCAACTGATGAAAATGATAAATAACCAATGGCAATGTGAATACCTGGGCGCATAAACTAACAGCACATAAATCCCACACCCATCTTAAGCTCTTGTTTTTAAAATAAAGCCGGTTTCTCACCGGTTTGAAAAAAAGCAGTATCCCAAATACTGCAGTGTAAGACAATTGAAATCCAACATCCCATAAATAAAAAGGATTAATAAGCAACAGCACAAAGGCAGAAGCAGCAAGTGTATTATAAACATTAGTATCCTTACTTATAATTTTCCCAAGCAGGATGAAGGTAAACATAACGGCAGCTCTTAATACGGATGGTGCAGCGCCAGCAATAAGCGTGAACAGCCATATAACAGTCAGTACCACAACCGGCTCCATCCATCTTTTGGTGCGTGATGATTTGATTAATGAAAATAAACGAAGCAGGCCGGCATAAATCATGGCAAGGTGTAGGCCGCTTATGGCAATTATATGCACAACACCGGTGTTGCTGTAAGCTTGTACAAGGTCTTTATCAAGATCATTCCTGTAACCAATTAATAAAGCTTCTGCAATGCCCAGTTCGTTAGGAGAATGAATATTTTGTCTTAGTGTTTGCAAAGCCTTATCTCTTACCCTAAATAGAAAATTCTGTATAGCATTTTTGTTTTGTGATGAAAGGGTATGATAATCATCGGCAGCAAAAAATACCTGTGCTGTTATATCCTGAAACAGGCAATAACGAACATAATTAAAGGCTGCCGGGTTGCCACTGTTTTGTATTGCCTGCAAAGGTTTATTTGAAATAATTTCAGAGCCATAATGCAACCGGGGCTTCAATGAATCTTTTTTAAAATAAAGCAACACTTTTCCTTTTGCCGGGATCCATGAATTATTATATACAGCATTTATTTCAGCCAGCGCTTTATAAGAATTAGGCTTTTCCTGTAATGGTTCAAGTATTGTAAACACTACATTATTACCTTTTTTATAATGCTTGCCATACCAGCCTGGATTATTAGTGATATTTTAATTAAACAGGAGTAACATACAAA
>JAEWJV010000158.1 GCA_023386395.1 Bacteroidota bacterium | reverse complement strand
GTACAGCTTACGGCAGAGCCGGCCATGCGGCAAGGGAAGAAGGTGACAATGCAATTTATAAAGCCATAAAAGATATTGAATGGCTTAAAAATCACCGGTTTGATAAAGTGTCTGAACTGATCGGCCCAAATAAAATGAGTGTAACTATTATTAATGCGGGCACACAGCATAATGTAATTCCTCCGGAATGTAAATTCACGGTGGATGTGCGTGTGAACGAGTTATATACTTTTGAAGAAGTTATCGATATTATTCAGCAAAATATTCAATCTGAAATTACGCCGAGAAGTTTACGGCTGCGTTCAACAAACATTGCATTAGATCATCCTTTGGTAAAGGCTGGAATTGAATTAGGCAGAACTTATTATGGTTCACCCACAACAAGTGATAAGGCATTAATGCCTTTTCCTGCATTAAAAATAGGGCCGGGCGATAGCGCCAGGAGCCATAGCGCAGATGAGTTTATTTTTGTTGATGAAATAAAGAATGGAATTGAATTGTACATTGGGTTATTGAATAAAATAATTTTTTAAAAAGGGTATAAGGTATAAGGTGTAGGTATAGGGCTATTGCGGTTCTAACCTTAAACCTTAACCTTAAACCTTAAACCTTCACAATGAAACTCTGGCAAAAAAATACAACATCATTAAAGGAGGTAGAAAAATTTACTGTTGGTAACGACAGGGAATTTGACTTACTGCTGGCGCCCTTTGATGTATTAGGCAACATAGCTCATGCAAAAATGCTGGCTACTGTTGGCTTGCTTACAAACGACGAAGCAGCTAAACTTGTGAACGAACTAAAGAATATTTATTCTTCCATTCACGATGCACGATTCACGATCCACGATAGCATTGAAGACGTTCATTCGCAGATAGAGTTTTTATTAACGGAAAAGCTCGGCGATATTGGCAAAAAAATTCATTCTGCCCGCAGCCGCAACGACCAGGTTTTGGTGGATTTAAAATTATTCCTGCGCCACGAACTGGAGCAGCTTGTTTTAAACATGAAGTCATTTTTCGAATTGCTCATTCAGCAAAGCGGAAAATATAAAAATGATTTATTGCCAGGCTATACGCATTTGCAATTAGCCATGCCTTCATCATTTGGTTTATGGTTTGGCGCCTATTCGGAAAGCCTGGTGGATGATGTAACCACTTTAAAAGCGGCGTATGATGTTGTTAATAAAAATCCCTTAGGTTCCGCCGCCGGTTACGGTTCTTCTTTCCCAATTAACAGAACACTCACCACAGAGCTATTAGGTTTTGACGATTTGCATTATAATGTGGTATATGCGCAAATGAGCCGCGGCAAAACGGAACGCATTGTTGCATCAGCATTGGCAAATCTTGCAGATACATTGGCAAGGCTTAGCATGGATATGTGTTTATATCTTAACCAGAACTTCGGCTTTGTTTCGTTTCCTGCCGAGCTTACAACGGGCAGCAGCATTATGCCGCATAAAAAGAATCCTGATGTGTTTGAACTGATTCGTTCACATTGCAATCAAATAAAGGCGCTGCCAAATGAAATTATGATGATGACCACTAATCTTCCTTCAGGTTATCATCGCGACCTGCAATTGCTGAAAGAACATTTGTTCCCAGCATTTACAACATTGAATGATTGCATCAATATGGCTGCTTTAATGCTAAGCAATATTGAAGTGAAGAAAGATATTCTTGACGATGATAAATATAAATACCTGTTTAGTGTGGAAGAAGTAAATAAGCTTGTGAATAACGGTATGCCTTTCCGCGATGCTTATAAAAAAGTTGGATTAGACATCGAAGAAGGAAAGTTTGAATATTCAACAAATATTCAGCATGTACATGAAGGCAGCATTGGCAATTTAATGAACGATAAAATTGCAGCAAATATGCAAAAGGCTATTGATAGTTTTCATTTTGAAAAATATCATGCAGCTATTGAAAACTTGATTGCTTAATTCTAATGCAAATACTGTTTAAAGAAATCAATCGTTCTCTGCCATGCAAGCTCTGCTGCGGCTTTATCATAACGCGGCGTTGTATCGTTATGAAAACCATGATTCACGTTTGGATAAATATAGGCCTTATAAACTTTATTGTTTGCCTTTAATGCGGCCTCATAAGCTGGCCAGCCTTCGTTCACACGGGTATCAAGCCCGGCATATTGCAACAACAATGGCGCTTGTATTTCAGGTACATCTTTCGTAGCAGGCTGTGCGCCATAAAATGGAACTGCGGCTGATAAAGTGGGAATGCGCACCGCCATCATATTTGCTATACCTCCGCCAAAACAAAAACCAACTACTCCCACTTTGCCATTGCAATCTTTATGATGAACAAGATAATTATAGGCATCTATAAAATTTTCCAGCATTTCATTCCGGTCGCGTTTGCTTTGCATTTCACGGCCTTTATCGTCATTGCCGGGATAACCGCCCAATGGTGTTAAAGCGTCCGGTGCAATGGATATAAAACCAGCAAGCGCCAGCCTTCTGCCCACATCTTCTATATATGGGTTTAAACCACGGTTTTCATGCACCACCACCACCCCGCCCAGCTTGCCTTTTGCATCTGCCGGCATACTTAATAAAGCTTTAATAGTACCGCCACCCTTTGGTGATTCATAATTGATATAATCCGATTTAATGCGCGGATCATCCGGCTTTACCTGCAAGGTATTTTGATAATCAGGCATAAGAAAACTCATCAGTGAACTTACAGTGATTCCGCCTACCGCATACACAGAAAGTTTCTGTACGAAGGTTCTTCTGTCAATGCGGCTGTGGGCATAATCGTCATATATATCAAACACTTCCTGTTTAATATCTTCTTTCTTAATGTTGTTCATGAGCTATTGTTTTAGATTACTAAGTTAAGTTAATCGTGAGTTGTCAGTGGTAAATGGTGAGTAAGTGAACTTCAAACATGTTCACGCACAATTGACAACTCACCACTCACCTTGAATACTCCTGCAGCATTTGCCGTTCATTATCCGTAAGGCTTTTCATTCCTTTCTTATGAATCTTTTCAAGTATCCTGTCTATCTCCTGCTCTTTGCTCCGTTTTTCTATATTGTATTTATGATCGATGGTAGTTGCGTTTGAGTGCTTATTGAAAAAATAATTATCTATAAACAAGCTATGTGGCCTGGTAATAATAATGTAGATAAACACTACGGAGGGCAACATAATAATTACAATGGGCCATGTGTTGGTAATTACAACAGACGGATGCATGATGATGGCGACGATAAGGCCAATTAATGCGCCACCCAAATGCGCATCGTGGCCAATATTATTTCTTCCTGAGCGGATGCCATAAATGGAATACAACACATAAATAAGCCCGAACAACCAGCCGGGAATGCCAATGGGAATAAACAATAAACCAATCTTCATGCCCGGGAATAAAGCAATGGCTGCATATATCAATCCGCTTACACCGGCAGAGGCCCCCACCGAATCATAACTGCCATCGTGGCGATGAATGAAGAGCGAAAGAAGGTCGCCGCCAATGAGGCTTAAAAAATAAATAAGTAAAAACTTCACGGGACCTAACGACATTTCAATTGAACCGCTGAAAAAATATAAGGCCAGCATATTGAAAATAAGATGCATCCAGTTTACATGAAGAAAACCGGATGTTACCAGCCGTTTATAATCTTTATACAGCAAAACGGCATCTACATTAAACTTGTATTTATTGTAGAAAATACTGTCTTTAAAACCGCGGTAAGAAACAAGTACGTTGGCGATAATTAATATAAGCGAAAGAATACCCATTTGTTACTGCAATGTACAAAGCTGTTTATTTGATGCAAAATGTGTTGCCGGAAATTAACCTGGTGTTTCTGCAGCATTAATGCCCGGGCTTTTGCTGAAGTTGAAAGGAGTGACATAACCGTGATGCCATCTATTCTTCAGCTCATTTACCAATAAATAAAAAAGCCTTTGGCTTTTTACCAAAGGCTTTATAACTAATATGTAAAATATTATTTAATAAGGCCGCAACCAATTCTGCCGCCGGCATTACCGGTTGGCTGTGTTGTATAATCATCAACACCATTATGCACAATAATCGCATGATTTAAAACGCTGCTGGCTGTATCTGAACCAAGCGTCCATAAATCTGTTGACATTTCAAGCGTGCCTTTACCGTCTTTATCTAACTTCACGTTGCCTATATCTCCCAAATGAAAACTGGCGCTGCCCCATTTTCCATGTTGTGCGCCCGTTGGGTTCCAGTGGCCGTGTGTAGCCATGCCGTTATCACCGCAATCAGGATGTTCATGTATATGAACAGCAACGGTTTTATTGGCCATTTTAGGTATGGTAAGATTGAGTGTTAATTTAACCTTGCCGCTATCTGCATCAAAGCTTGCTGTACCATCAACAGTCGTATCTGCCTTTGTGCCTGAGATCACGGCTTCTGCATGTGTTACCGGTTCAGCAGGTGCAACTGAAGAATCCATTGATGACATAGAAGAAGTGTCGTTTGCTGTGTCTGAAGACGTGGAAGTACCGCAGGATACTAAAGCGAGGGATGCTGTTACAAGCATACACTGCAGTACGTGTTTAATTTGTAGTTGTTTCATGATTAATATTTTTTGAATAAGCTTAATTTATAATACAAATATCTTACCATGATGGTTATAATCAAAATATAACTGGTTTGCTGCAAGCTTCAAGTTACAGGCTGCGGGCTATTCATCGTTCGATTATTGCCAGCGATTAATAATCCGTTTTGATAGAATTGCTGAAAGGTATTTTTAAAAGGTCTTTTACATCTTCATCATTTCTGCCTTCCAAAACATCGAGCCCGTAATGAATATCTTTTACAGGTGTTGTGCAATAAGTGCCGAACAGTTTATCCCAAAAGGGAAATATGTTGCCATAGTTTGTATCGGTTTCAGGGCGTATATAATGATGATGAATACGGTGCATGTTTGGCGTAACTATTATATAACCTAAAATTTTATCCAACCGCCCGGTCATTCTTATATTGGCATGATTGAACTGTGAAAGCACCACACTTAAACTCTGATATAAAAACAACAGCCATAAAGGGGCACCGCAAATAAAAACAGCAATGGTTGTAAACACAGCGCGAAAAACACTTTCACCGGGATGGTGCCGGTTGGCAGTGGTTGTGTCAACATGCGTATCGGAATGATGGATGGTATGAAATTTCCACATCCATTTTACTTTATGTTCAATATAATGAATAAGCCAAGCGCCAATTAAATCCATCAGCATTAAACCCACAATCATTTGAAGCCACACGGGCATTGCTATCCATTGCAATGCACCAAAATGATGCTGCAAACACCAGCCGCTTGTAAACACGATCAATAATGCAAATACAAAATTTATGGCAATGGTTGTGAACGTAAAGAAGAAATTAATGCCCGCATGTTTCCATTTATTGTATTGAAAAGCAAACAACGGAACAGCGCTTTCTATCAGCCAGAAAACCGTGATGCCTCCTGCAATAATTAAAGCGCGGTGAAGAGAAGAAATATGCTGGAAATATTCAACGATGGCATTCATACAACAATCGCTTCTTTTGATATAACTAATGTAAGACTTTTTACCGGCCCGGCTTTTAAAGCTTTATTAAAATAAAAACAGGCTGTTTTATGCAACAACCTGTTTCCTGTTATTCAAAAGAGATAAAATTAATTCCAGGTTTTCTCCCCGCTCTTCATTTTGTTCAGCGTTTGTTCGTAAGTTGATTTATCGGCGCTTGTTTCTAAGTTCATTGCTTTTGTTTCCCATTCGATCGCTTCATCTTTTTTGCCCATTTTATATAAAATGTTTGCATAAGTATCCATAAACATGGGTTCTTCATTATTATCAATAGAGCGTTTGCTCCATGCAAGAGCCTGCTCTACGCAAGCCATATCGCTGCAATTTAAAAATACGTTCCAGGCAAAATCATTCAACTGCTCAGGCGAAGCGTTGCTGCCATATTCTTTCATATAGCTAACCACAGCAGGACCAAACTTATCCCAATCTTTTTTATTTTCATAAAATACCACCTGCGCATGGCTTATTACTTCTTTTGCCTGTGCAGGATAATTTTTTGCAACATCACTTTGCAGTTTAGACCAATCAGGTTCGGCTAAATCTTTTGGATCGGAAACATTCCGCGGAAATATTACAGGATAAACACTCTCCCGTGCAATAATATTTTGCAGGATACCATTGCTAACCTTTTTACCCATTGCAGCATCAACCTTATCGCCATTGTGCAAAAGCATATCAAAACCCTTGTCTTTGCTGGTTTCTGTAAAGCTGATAATGAAATCAAGATTATCTTTTGTATATAAATTCTGCTGTGTTGCCAGGTAAGCATTTGCCAGTTCAGAAGCCTGCTTCATATCATAAGCATCCTGTGACATGAGCGCAAGCCTGCGGATGAATTGCGGATCTTTCTCACCTGCATTATACTTATCAAGCAAAGTATAATATTGCTCGTTTGGATCGAGCGCCGTATTCAGCCTGGCAACAAATTCTTCACCTGTTTTAGAAGAGCCCACAAACCGGTGCACGATCTTTCCATTCTCATCAAAAACCAAATAGGTTGGATAAGCCCTTACGTTATATTGCTTAGCAAGATCGTGCCCTGTTTGATACCAGCTTTTTACTTCATCATTATCGTTATCTGTAGTATCCAATTGTACTTTTACGTTTATGAATTTTTCATTCATAACATCAGCCACCACTTTTTGAGGAAAGATGGTGCTGGTCATATACCTGCAGGGGCCACACCAGGTGGTATAGCAATCCATAAAAATATATTTGTGGGCAGTTTTGGCTTTTGCCTGCGCCTGTTGCCAGCTTTGATTGTGCTCAAAGTTCACGCCTTCCTGTGCACTGCAAAAAAGCGGTGCCAGTAATACAATCAGCAATAATTTTTTCATAATGTGGTTTAAAATGTAATTAAATATTGTATTTCTTATTCCATATTCATAGCAATTAATTCTGCTATATCCAGCACTTTTACGCTGTCTTCTTTTTCTTTATTCTTAACACCATCAGTAAGCATGGTGTTGCAAAACGGGCAGGCTGAAGCAATTATTTCAGCGCCTGTATTCATTGCTTCTTCACTGCGTTCAAAATTAACGCGTGTTATACCTTTCTCTTCTTCCTTAAACATTTGCGCACCACCTGCTCCGCAACATAAACCTTTGCTGCGGCAACGTTTCATTTCAACTAATTCTGCGTCTAATAATTCCAGTACTTTTCGCGGCGCTTCATAAATATTATTGGCGCGCCCGAGATAACAACTGTCGTGGTAAGTAATGCGTTTGCCTTTAAAGCCGCCTGATTCTTTGAGCTTCAGCTTTCCTTCATCTATTAATTGTTGAAGAAACACTGTATGATGAATGACCTCGTAACTGCCACCCAGTGCAGGATATTCATTTTTTAAAATATTGAAACAATGCGGGCATGCCGTTACAATTTTCTTTATGCCATATCCATTCAATATTTGAATGTTGTTATAAGCCATCATTTGGAATAAAAATTCGTTGCCGGCCCTTCGGGCAGGATCGCCGTTGCAGGCTTCTTCTTTCCCGAGAATGGCATATTTAATTTCAAGCTTATTTAAGATAGCTGCAAAGGCTCGGGTAATTTTTTGGGCACGCTGATCGAAACTGCCTGCACAACCCACCCAAAACAGAATATCGGGGGTTTCGCCGTTTGCCAGCATTTCTGCCATTTGCGGAATGTGCATATAATTCAATTCGTATCCAAATGTAAGGCAAAGCGTTTTGTATTTAACAAACAAACTGTTGCAACATAGTCCATCACCCCTAATTTTGCGCGTCTAAAAATGCTTGGTTGAAAAGAATCTTTAACTGGGAGCAATTGCCTTTCAGCATTATTTATGCGCCTTTCTTTTTTCTTTGGCTGCACTATTGGATAAAGGGCAGGCATTTCTGGTTCTTTTCAAACGTGAACCCAACCTTATATTTCGGCGGGTTTGAAGGTGAAACAAAACGGGAAATGTTTGAACAGTTACCCAACACATTATACCCAATAACTATTTATGTTGACCCATCTGAAAATATTGAATACACCATAAAACGAATGCAGGCCTCGGGTTTGCAGTTCCCGGTTGCTGTAAAACCAGATGTTGGCACAAAAGGCTTGCTCTTCAGGAAAATTGAAAATGCACAACAGCTTGCGGCTTACCATGCATTATTGCCATTTACTTATCTTATCCAGGAAATGATAACCTGGCCGCTTGAGCTGAGTATTTTTTATGTGCGTTATCCCGGTTCAGATAAAGGGACAATAACTGGGCTGATTGAAAAAGAATATTTGCATGTAAAAGGCGATGGTGCATCAACATTAAAGCGATTGATAGAACAACATCCCAAAGCTTTCATGATTGCAGAAGAGCAAAAGGAACTGCATAAAATAAACCTGGATAATATTATTGCCAGGAATGAAGTTTACAGGCTGAATGAATTAGGCAATCATAACCGCGGCGCAAGGTTTATTAACCTGAGTAATAAAATTGATGAACAGCTTTCTGCCGTAATGGATAAAATTAATTTATTCAGCAAACATTTTTATTACGGCCGTTACGATATTAAAACAACTTCGCTTGAAGACCTTAAGCATTGCAGGAATATTTCCATACTTGAATTTAACGGCGTTGGCTCAGAACCCAATCATATTTATGATAATGGGCTAAGCTATATGGATGCTATAAAAATTATTGCAAGGCATTGGCGATATATGTATGAAATTGGTAAAATAAACTATAAGAAAGGAGCGGCTTATATTTCCTTTTTTAAGGGGATAAAAATGTTCAGGGCTTCTAAAAAAAATACTAAGTTCATGGAGCAGTTAAACCTGCAATGTAAACTTTAAAACTGCTTTATGAACGAATTGTTACCCATACTGTTTGCAGGATTTGGCGTAAGTTTTTTGGGACAGTTACCCCTCGGAAATTTAAATGTTGCCGCCACGCAAATAGGCGTTGAAGAAAGCATAAAAAAAGCATGGATATTCAGTATTGGCGTAGCGCTGGTTGAGATAATTTATTTACGCATAGCATTAAACAGCAGCGGCTGGATACTGCGTAATAAAACTATGTTTACCTATTTAAGCTGGGCCACCGTTATCTTATTTTTTGTGCTGGGCTTTTTAAGTATCCGTAAAGCGTTAAAACAAAATGAACCTGAAAAAAAGGGGCTGCTTATCGATAATAAATTACACCGCTTTCTACTTGGCATGATGCTGAGCGCTATTAATCCCATGCAAATACCATTTTGGTTCTTCTGGGGCACTTACTTCATAAGCAATGGAACTGTAAAACCAGGCATGTTAAACTTTAACCTGTTTACAATTGGTGCCTGCGCAGGCACTTTAACCGGCCAGGCCTTTTACATTCATGGCGGTAAATGGCTTATTAAAAAATTAAAGGCGAGCCATAAAATTCTTAATATAATTATGGGCGCTGTATTTATAATTTCAGCAGCTATTCAGTTATATAAAATCTTCTTCGGCAACCTGTTTAAAGAATGACCGATCTTAAACAAAATCCAAGGATTTATAGCCCTCCCAAAAATACTATTCTCCCGCTGCTGCTTTTTCCAGTGTAGGCAAATCGAGCTTTATCATTTTCATCATGGCCTGCATAGCGCGGTTAGCTTTTTCTTTATCGGGATCAACCAGCAATTCCAGCATGCGTTCAGGCACCACCTGCCATGACAGTCCAAATTTATCTTTTAGCCAGCCACATTGAGATTCCTTGCCGCCATCTTTTAACAGGCTGTCCCAGTAATAATCTACTTCTTCCTGGCTGGCACAATGCACCACAAATGAAACCGCCTCATTAAATTTAAAATGCGGGCCGCCATTTAGCGCTGTAAAATGTTGCCCGTTCAAAGTAAAGCCAATTGTTAATACTGTGCCTTTTGGTAAAGGCGCACCATCGCCATAATATGTTGTGCCGTTAATAGATGAATCTTTAAAAACAGATGTATAAAATTTTGCTGCTTCTTCGGCTTCTTTATCAAACCAAAGGAATGGTGTAATTTTTTGACTGATGTTTGCCATGTCGTTATTTTTATAACACAAACTTACCCATGTTTGATGGAACGTTTAATTGCTGAAAACGACATTAAAAGGGGCAAATACGAATTGTTTAAAACAAAAAAGCACAACTTCTCCGCTGTGCTTTCCTGTTTATTATTTTCAACCTGTTAACCGGGAACCCTCGAAATATATTTTTCAATTTCTTTTATCTGGTCAACCACCTGTTTGGTTGTAGGTTTGCAGGCTTTGGCTTTTCTGAAAAAATCTTTGGCGGCGCGAAACTCGCGTTTATTCATAAATATCTGGCACATGCTTAAAAAAGCAATGGCTTCACTTTCCTTATCCGGTATTCCGGCGCGAATGGCGGCCCGCATATAACCTTCAGCCGTTTTCATATCACCTTTTTGCATAGCCATCATACCCAACTGAAGTTTGTTGGCGGCTTCTGCCTCGGGCATTGGCGAGCCCAGCGTGGCGCTTTTCTTTAAATGTTTTTCCGCCGTATCAAAATCCTGCTTCATCATGGCCATATTGCATTTCACCGTATAATAAGTGGAACGGATGGGTTTATAC
>JAEWJV010000092.1 GCA_023386395.1 Bacteroidota bacterium | reverse complement strand
GCGATAGCCTGTAAAGAATCCGCAATTTCCTGTTGCCGTTTTTGCACGGCAGCAATAGAATCTTCAAAATGTTGCTGCTTGATTTTAGCTGCTGCTTCATTCAAAGAATCCAGCCTTCGTTGTTCTTTCAGCTTTGCAATTACTTGAAGGGAATCCACAATTTCCTGTTGCCTTTTTTTCACAGTAGCAATCGAATCTTCAATATGTTGCTGCTTGATTTTTGCTGCTGCTTCATTCAAGGAATCCAAACTTTGTTGTTCTTTCAGCTTTGCTACAGCCTGCAAAGAATCTGTAATTTCTTTTTCGTGTTGTTGCTTATAAAACGCTGCAGCTTTTAGTGAATCCTGTTTTAATTTTTCACGTTCATCTGCTTCAAATGCCAACCTTTCTTCCAGCCTCTTTTTTCGCAGTTGTGCAATTAAAACAAGGTTTGTCGTGGAATCTTCTATTTGTTTCAGCCGCTTTTTTTCATCCAATATTTCAGGCGTTTCCTTGCAGGGAACGAAAGATTGTATGTTGCTGCCTGAACCAAAATTTTTTACAAGGTATAATTGCGTGGCTTCATCAAATTCGCATAGCAGCCTATAATAAATATCTACGCCATTGCAGCTGTCACTGCACGCAATGATGCGGCTGGTTAACAAAAGACTGTCTTCTTTAATCGTTAACTTATTTTCCGTTATACAGGAAAGGCATTGCGGCGTGTAATCTTTTTGGGATATTTCACCTGAAAGAACAGTTATGCCCTTAAAAACAAACTGGCTTGTTGTGTAGCTGCCTTTTATATCAATGATTACGGGCAGCCCTTTCTGTTTAAAAATGGTTATTCCTGTAAAAGAACTGCCTTTAACGCTGTCAATTATTAAATTTTTTGAATTGAGTTTGGGATCTGTTTTTTCTTTCCATAATCCTGCGAGCCAGTTTGACCGCTGTGTATTACCACATAAGAATGCAAAGCATAGCAGAATTGCGAGAGCGGATTTTTTTAGTTTGCCCGCAGGCATTTGCGCGAATATGTGATACAGGCTGCCGATAGTGTTTGATTTGAATAAAAGGGTACAAATAAACCGTACTGAATATTATTCAGTTTGAAGCGAAAGTAATAAAGAAGACAAAATGCCGGCGCAGGTTTTTCGCAGGCAATTTTTTATAGGAAAACCTTGCGCATTTTACGGTTAAATTTGTTTACACTTGTATAAAATAAATTCTTAACACCAAACCATTATTATGTTATCCCAATCAATGCAGGAGGCCTTAAACAGGCAGGTTCTTATGGAAGCGCAATCTTCACAAGCATATCTTGCTATGGCAAGCTGGGCCGATATACAACCGGGCCTGAAAGGTGTAACACAATTTTTCTTTAAGCACAGCGACGAAGAGCGCATGCACATGCTTAAACTGATCACTTATATAAATGAGCGTGGCGGTTTTGCCGTAGTGCCGGCTTTGGAACAACCCACTTTAACTTTCGTTTCTTTAAAAAAAGCATTTGAAGAACTTTTTAAACATGAAGTAAAGGTGAGTGAAAGCATAAATGAACTGGTGGATATGAGTTTGAAGGAAAAAGATTATGCCACCCATAATTTCCTGCAGTGGTATGTAAATGAACAACTGGAAGAAGAAAAACTTGCGCGGGAATGTAATGATAAGCTTGAATTAATCGGCGATGATAAAAGCGGCCTCTATCTTTTTGACAGGGATATTATGAACATGGGCGGTGAAGGCCATGGTAATAAAAAACATTGATTTATTTTAAAGTGAATTAAATGAACAATGCCTGCAAGAGCAGGCATTGTTCATTTATATATGTTTACCCGGCTGTAGTATTCCATGGCATCACGGTTGTGTCACTCCCTTGTACAGGTGTATTTCATGGGCATCCATGTTTCAGCTTTATTTCCCTGAAAAAGCCGGTTTTCTTTTCTCAAGAAAAGCGGCAGCGCCTTCCTTCGCATCAGCCGTATCAAAGCACTCTCCGAATTTTTTCATTTCAAAATCATAACCCTGCTGTGTATGATCAAAGTTATTAATGCATTCAATAACCCTTGCAATAGCAAGCGGCGCTTTTGTATTAATTACGCCTGCTATCTTTTTCACTTCATTCAATAACTCTGCAGGCGCAACAATTTTATTTACTATTCCATATTGCTGTGCCTCTTCTGCAGAGATCATTTCGCCCGTCATCATTAACTGCATTGCCCGGTTTTTACCTGCCAGTTGTGTAAGCCTTTGCGTGCCACCATAGCCGGGAATAAGCCCAAGGTTTACTTCAGGCTGGCCAAACTTTGCATTATTGCTTGCTATAATAAAATGACAGGCCAATGCCAGTTCGCAACCGCCGCCCAATGCAAAGCCATTCACGGCAGCAATAATTGGTTTGGGGCAATTTTCAATTTCATCAAACACCATTTGCTGCCCTTTTCTTGCCAGCGCTTCACCGGCAGTGCCATCAAGCTTAAGGAACTCACTTATATCAGCGCCGGCCACAAAAGCTTTTTCGCCGGCGCCTGTAATAATGGCTGATTTTATTTGATCGTTTTTATACACTTCATCAACAGCAGCACTTAATTCTTCTATCACAGTCCTGTTTAATGCATTCAGTTTATCAGGCCGGTTGATGATGATGGTGTAAATAGTATCATCTAATGATGTTTGTAATGTTTGATAACTCATTTTTATAATTTAAAAACTTCTGTTTTCTTTCACCCAATCCTTAATATAAGCCGCTATTTCCTGTGTGTTGGCGCCTGGTGCAAACAATTTGCCAATGCCCATTTCATGCAGTGCCTTCATATCATCATCAGGAATAATGCCGCCACCGGTAACCAGCACATCATTCATCTCTTTTTCTTTCATCATCTTAATGATCTTTGGAAAAACCGTCATATGTGCACCGCTTAAAATGCTTATGCCTATTGCATCAACATCTTCCTGCAATGCAGTGTTTACAACCATTTCAGGCGTTTGGCGCAAGCCCGTATAAATAACTTCCATACCTGCATCCCGCAGCGCTGTTGCTATAACTTTTGCACCGCGGTCATGGCCATCTAACCCAACTTTGGCAACCAGCACACGTACCGGCCTATTTAATGTTTCGCTCATGCAATCTCTTTATAATTCATCAATAGATAATGCAATTTACGATTGAATTGCATTGATAATTTCTTTGCTTAACGGATCAATGCCCGGTTCAAAATAATGCGTAAGTATGCCTTCTTCATTAATAAGATATTTGGTGAAGTTCCAAACCGGTGGTTTATTCAGCCAGCCATTTTCATGTTCATTACTCAGCCATTCAAATATTTTATTTTGGCCTGGCTTTTTTATAACAACCGACTTTTTTGCCAGTGGAAATGTTACGCCGTAATTCACTTTGCAGAAGCGGGTAATCGATTCATCATTGCCTTTTTCCTGCTCATTAAAATCATTTGCCGGAAAGCCGATGATTGATACATTATATTGTTTGTATAATTTCTCGAGGTTCTCATACTGGTTTGTATATCCGCAATCTGAAGCGGTATTTACAATCATGAGCTTTTTGCCCTTAAAAGACGAAAGATTTTCCGTTCTGCCATTATTTAATTCAACACTGAGGTTATAGATGGATGTGGCAGGTTGAGTATGTTGCTTATTAAAATAAATGGCGTTGTTTGCATTCCTTTTCATAATAAGCGGGTACAAAATCTTCATTATCCTTTGCCGAATGGTCATTTCAAAAATTTTGATGAAAATACTGCGCGTTACGTTAATGGAGAATTGTTACCCGTATCAAGCAAATCAATCTTTTTCATTAAAACCTGTTTGTCGGCCTGGGTTTTAGCCAGATAAATAGCATTGTCAAAATTCACCCTGGCCCTGTTGTTATCAATACCTGTATATAGCTCGCCAAGTAAAGCATAATAATATTGATTACCGGTTAACTGTAGTTTTTCTGCTTCTTTAATGGCCTTTTCTTTTCCGTGCACTTTTGAAAGCGCGTATGTGCGGTTTAATGCGGCAACCGGTGAATATTCAAGCTGCAGCAGGCGATTATACATTTGTAAAATGTTATCCCATTTTTCCGCAGAATCTTCTTTAATCGTATGCCAGTATGCAATATTGGCTTCAATGTGATACTTTGAAATCGTATCTCCTGTTGACGCTCTGTGCAGGTAATATACGCCTTTGGCTATAAGTTCCCGGTTCCATAAGCTTTCATCCTGGTCATAATATAAAATCATTTCACCATTTTCATGCTTCCTGGCTGCAAACCGCGATGCCTGCAAGCACATTAAAGCCAGCAGTGCATTCACAGGCGGCAGATTGGTTTGTTCATTATCAGCAAGCAAATAAGTTAACCGCATTGCTTCCTGGCAAAGGTCTTCACGAAGCACCACATTTTTGCTTTCTGAATAATAACCTTCATTAAATAAGAGGTATAAAGTAATAAGCACATTATGTAAGCGCTTATATATTTCCTGCTGTGATGGGAGAGCTATCGTTACATTCTCCTGTTTCAGCTTTTCTTTGGCACGTAATAATCTTTTGCTGATGGTTTCTTTATTACTAAAAAATGCATTGGCAATTTCTTCTATTCCAAAACCGCAAAGTATGCGCAGCGCCAGGCCTATCTGCGATTCAGCAGGTATTGAAGGATGGCAAATGGCAAACATCATTTGCAACTGACTGTCGGTAATATTTTTTTCAGACAGATCTATCTCTATCGTTTCAATGTTGTCAAAAGTATTTTTTAACTGCGTTTGAATTTTACCGGTAAAAATTTTATTGCGGGCGATATGATTTTTTGCTTTGTTTTTAGCAACTATATAAAGCCAGGCAACAGGGTTAGGCGGAATGCCTTTGTAAGTCCAGGTTTCAAGCGCTGATAAAAAAGTTTCGCTTGCAATGTCTTCTGCTGTTTCAATATGTTGAATACCGAAAAGCTTGCATAAAACAGCAGTGATTTTTGCAAATTCTGTTCTGAATAAATGTGGTATTAATTGCTGGGTTTCCATAAAAAGCTTCCGTAACATTGCTTACGGAAGCTATCATTTAATTATTTAATGCGTACCATCGTTTTTGGCTATTCTTCTTACCTCCATGGTATTGCCCGGTCCCTGTAAAACCGGTGAACCTTTTGCAAATTCAACAGCTTCATCAATTGATTCCGCTTTTACAATAAGATAACCACCCAGTGTTTCCTTAATGTCACCAAAAGGCCCGTTGGTTACAACATTATTATGATGCACTACTTTGGCA